>NZ_JBSREC010000088.1:0-6163 GCF_055145805.1 Methanomicrobium sp.
TTTATGCTGACATTTCCGTGACTGAGGTTTTTAAACGAATTTTTGAATGTGTCACTTATGTTCTGCCATACCGGCGATTCAACGCCGATATCCTGATAATCCCCTGTGAATAGTATCTGCTGATAGATATTTTCCGTGGCTTTTGATTCTTCTTCCAGATATTTTGAGATAACGGGGTCTGAATTCCCGGAATCACTGATATGTTCGCGGGAGAGATCCTGGTAGCCTTTGAGTATTGTAAGCTGATTTAAGATGTCATGCCTTGTAATATTTGAGAGAAGGTTTAACTTTTTGTTTGCCTCATGGAGTGATTCCTCGGTCATTCTGCTTTCGGTAATGTCATTTATTAAAATGATAAATCCTTCATTATGGCCGTGTCCGTCCTTTATCTGAGTCGCTCTGATTTCCAGGAATACGGGTTTGTTATTTTTTGTGCAGGAGAACCTTGTCTCCTGATCCAATAATTCTCCTTTCAGAATTCTGCTTATATATTCCTCAAATCCCGGACAGTCCTGATAGTATTGTGTTATTTTTTCCCCGGCGTTCTCCCTGATATCGCTGTTTAATATAGTGTCTGCTGACTCATTTGCCTCAATAACATATCCGCCGGTGTCGATAATGATGAGGCCTGAGGGGATTTTATGAAATATGGTTCCATATGCGATAGGAACAAGTGAAAAAAGCCTGTATTGAAATATTCCCAAAAATCCCATTAATAGTGCAAAGAGGTAGGCTAAGGGCGTTATGTCGATGTGATATGCGGGACCTGCCCAGGCAAAGTATGCAATGATTGTGAGAATAAGAATTATACCGCTCAGAGTTATGATTCTGACCTGATTTTTTATAATTCCGTGTGTGTGTCTTGAAAAGTCCAGAAGTATCAGGACACCTGCGGAAAATGCAGTTATCAGGTAAGTTATATTCAGAAAGTAAACAAAGCCGGGGGTTATTGAGAGCAGCACGAGATCCCTGTACCTGACAAAATCCACTGCCTGATAAAGCAGGGGAATAAGATAGCCGGAAAAGGCTGTAATAATTACTATTGCAGGTATTATGCAGAGAATCAGCATAGGGAGGGTTTTGAGATGCTCCTTTTTGTCTGTGTAGCTGAATACAAATGTCAGCCATAACGGGGGGATTAAGGCTATTCCAAGGTATTCAAACCTGATAATTGAGAGGATGAGTGCCGGGTCACTGAGTGAGAGTTCAATTCCATAGGTTACGGAATAGTATGCCGCGACTGAAATCAGCATTACAAAAGGAATCCGGTATCTGGACGGACTTCTTGACATTGTCAGTATTATGAGGACAGCACCTAAAATGCCTGAAAAAAAATATATTAATGATATGTCATTCATTTTTCTGCATACTCCCCAGAGTCAGTCTGATTATATGTATTCTGACTTTAATATTCAATTCATTTATCAGGGATATGAAATTAACTGATAATTTTATCGACTGTTTCATCAGATTTTTAATAGTTAAGACCGGAGTTTCACTTTTTTTTTATATGTGAGTTCATTATCTTTTATAGGGTGCACTGTCTTTTCGATAATCTAAATACCTTTTCAGGCAGAGTTAGTATAACAGATAGTGAAAACAAAATCCCGCCATTTTTACCGTGGCAGATCTGTTTTCTAAAGGCTGATTGTATTTAAAAAAATGCAGTATTCCGGTTATCTGTAATTAAAGTGGCAGATCAGCGGTTTTCTTATGATTTGTGAAAGGTATATGAGACAGGTTTCTCTTTTCGGAGAGGGCGGGCAGGACAGGCTTTTTTCCTCAAAGGCATTTATTGCAGGCGCAGGAGGGCTCGGTAGTCCTGTTGCAACGTATCTTGCACTTGCAGGTGTCGGGAATATTGTGATCTGCGACTGTGACAATGTAGAGATTACAAATCTTAACAGGCAGTATCTTCACAGCGAATCTGATATAGGATATTTCAAGGCGGACTCTGCAAAGACGGCAATAGAAATTTTAAATCCGGAAGTATCTGTGTCCGTCATCAAAGAGGCCGTAACCTCAAAAAATGCGGTTGAGATTACGAAAGGCTGCGATATAATAATTGACTGCCTTGACAACTTTGAGGCACGTTATGCTCTTAATCTGGCATCTCTTACCAGCAATATTCCCTTAATTCACGGTGCTGTTTCCGGATGGGACGGACAGGCGATAACACTGATTCCGGGAAAAACCCCGTGTATCTCATGTATATTCCCCAAATCGCCTCCTGATGAGATCTTCCCGATTGTCGGGACAACTGCGGGCGTTATCGGTTCGATTCAGGCAAACGAGGCGGTAAGATATCTTTCAGGTCTAAACCCGGGACTTTCGGGAAGACTTCTTCTCTGGGACGGGAAGACCGGGATGGCGGAATACATTGATATTCCGGTCGATTCTGACTGCCCTGTCTGTGGTGAAAATAAGCAAAAACAACGTGATTTTTATGAAGATTGAGATAACTGCATTTGCACGATTCAGGGAGGCTTTCGGAGAGAAGACTATAGTTGAAAGTGAATCTGTGATGTCACTTAAAGATGCACTGGTAATTTTATGTGATAATCCGGAAAAAATCAAACTTCTCTTCGATGAATCCGGCGATATCTATGATCATGTATTGATAATGCATAACAAAAAACGAACAGACGGCGAATTTGCAGAAAAAATCTCCCTTTCAGACGGTGATTCTGTAGTAATATACCCGCCTGTTTCAGGAGGATAATTAAATGGTTCCCGGCAGAATTGAGCTGACATGTGACGACATTGATATTGCAAAGTTAATAGCGGATGCAAAAGAGCCTGCAACCGGCGGTATGGTTCTGTTTGTCGGAACTGTCCGTGATGACGGGATTGAGGCGATTGACTTTGAGTCGTTTGACGAGGCTGTCTTATCTGATCTCAATAATATTGCAGAGGAGGCGGCTCTGAAATATTCCTTAAATCACGTCGATATCATCCACAGAAAAGGGCTTTTAAAGGTCGAAGAGACGATACTTGTAATTCTGGCATCTTCAGGCCACCGGGAAGAGGCGTTTTCGGGCTGCCGCTACATAATCGAGGAGATAAAGCGCTATGTCCCGATATGGAAGAAGGATATCACAAAGGAGGGCGAGGAGATATGGCATTCGTGAAGCTTTCATCCTGTAAGAAGGTCTACTGTGAGGAGACCCACAGAACAAAAAGTCCGGAGGAGACTCTGGAGATTATATCTCCGCTTGCAGTGAGTTGCGGCATCACAAGAATTGCTGATATAACAGGCCTTGACAGGCTCGGGATTCCTGTATTCTCATGTATAAGGCCGGGAGCTGATGAAGGTGCGATTTCGGTTTACAACGGCAAGGGTGCGACCGAGACTGCCGCAAAGGTCTCTGCAATAATGGAGGGTATTGAGAGGTACTCTGCGGAGATAAACGAGAGAGCGGTTGTTACTGATAAGTTTTCACAGCTCGGTGAGGGGTGTGCGGTCAATCCTGAAGATCTGATTCTGCCGAAAGGGATTAATCCCGATTCCCCTGTTCCGTGGTGTGAGGCCTTTGATATCGTAAATGAAGAGGAGAAGCTTATTCCGGCACACTCCGTTTATCATCCGGTTCCGCACGGAACTGTCCGCTTTTTCAGGACAAGCACAAACGGGATTGCGTCCGGAAACACCATTGAGGAGGCAACTTTTCATGCACTCTCCGAGGTTATCGAGAGGGATGCATGGTCACTTGTTGAGGCCTCGGGTAATGCAGGTCCTGTTATTGAGGGCTTTGATAATCCTGTCATCTCAAAGATGATATCAGCGTTTGAGGATAACGGCGTTGACATCATCCTTCGTGATATAACATCGAATATCGGGATTCCGACGATTGCAGCGGTTGCCGACGATGTAAAACTAAAAGACCCCTCACTTCTTGTAACAGGAATGGGAACACATGTATCCCCTGTGATTGCGGCGATAAGGGCGATTACCGAGGTTGCACAGTCGAGAGCGACCCAGATTCACGGTGCACGTGAGGATACGACCGAGGCACAGTTTCGAAAGAACATCGGTTATGACAGGACGAAGCGGTTTAACAAAAAGTGGTTTTTGGATGGTGAAAAACGTGACTTTTCCGAGATTTCAGGGTTTATCTCGGATGACTTCCTAAAGGATATTGAGTTTACAAAGAAACTGTTGAAAGATTCCGGTCTTGACCGGGTTTTTGTATCCGATCTTACGATGCCGGATGTAAAAATTCCGGTTGTAAGAGTTGTTGTCCCCGGTCTTGAGACTTATGCGATGGACCCTGAAAGATATGGAAAGAGGTGTGATAATGCCAGACGTAATCGTGTACTTAGGGCCAAGCCTGAAAATTGAAACGGCAAAGAGGATTCTCCCCGAGTCCTTAGCTGACTTTCGTCCTCCTGTAAGAAGAGGGGATCTGGAGGCAGCGGTCGCTGGGAGACCAAAGGCAATCTGTATCATCGACGGACTATTCTTTCAGGACTGCTCTGTCGGCCACCGCGAGATTCTGGCGGCTTTGAAATCAAAGATTTCGGTCTACGGCTCATCCTCGATGGGTGCTCTTCGGGCGTGTGAGCTTGACCGCTTTGGAATGGCGGGTGTGGGGAGAATTTATGAGATGTACCGGGACGGCATAATCGAATCAGACGATGAGGTTGCACTCGCCTGTGATCCGTTTTCAAACGAGGCTGTATCCGATGCACTCGTTGATATGAGAATCAATTTTGAGAGAGCAGTCAGGGGAGGCATAATTACAGCCGCCGACCAGGACACTCTCATCCGGACTGCGTCCGGGATTTACTACCCGCAGCGGACTTACCGAAGGGTTTTGAAGGATGCCCGTCTGGCCGGGGAGATTTCGGGTGAGTGTTTTGAGAGGCTCACTAAATACCTGAAGACAAATTATTTTTCGCAGAAGGAAGAGGATGCCAGAGAGGTTTTGAGGGTTTGTAGGGATGGGGTTGGTTAGAGGTTTTTAACGGATGTTTCTTCTTTCTACAATGTTTTTTTACTAATTTTTTCAATTAGACTGAATAATCCTGATATATATCCTAATGTTTCATTAAAATTTGGATTATATGCACTAGGATGAGCACAATCATTTCTTTGTGATAATTTCCCGTGAAGCTGTTTCATTTCTCCTTTTGTAATAAGTTTTATTTCTTTGGTTACTTTGATTAATTCGAAATCAGATGCTACATTTTCTCTCATTTCTTCAATAGAAGTATATTTTGACCAATTATTTCGTACTTGTTTTACTTTTATCAACCCATCTGAAGACATCTTTTGTTCAAGGAAATCTATAAAACCAGCCCAAGCCATTACAAAGGCAGCACGATATATTTTATTTTCGACGCATCTAAGTGATTCCTCAAATAATTCTTTTTGAAGAAGACTTAGATTTTTCAGATCTTTTCGTGATTGATCCACAGTGATTATTCGAGATGGTGATGTCTCATATTTAGAAAACAATTGGTGAGATTCAGACTCAAATTGATTGATATTTTCCTTTATTTTTAATATTATTGCTTCCATTTATGTCCTTATTCAAAAATGTATTTTTTCATTGCTGCGAAAAAGTGCTCATATACTTTTGGATCTGTTGTATCCGGCAATGTTAATTGAATATTGAGATTGATGGTTACGCCAGATCCATTTGATTGATTCTTAGTAATTAGTGTATTATGGTTTATAGCTGGTTTTTCATCGATATTTGTATCATTTTGTTGATCATTATCTTTTATTGTATCAATAAATCCATTAAAATCTGCAAGTTCACATAATGTTGTGAATGTGCGTATTGTGCTATCAATTAATTGTTTTCCAGCAGCTGAATTTTTTGTAAAGAAGTGCTCCAAATCGTTGCTGCTCTGTTTATACGCATCAGGATAAATCTCAAAAAGATCTTTATATCCTTTTTTAATACCTCCTGCTAATATTTTTTTATGTTCTGGGGTTCGGTAGTTTGCCCACAATTCAGTTGGTATACTATTGCTATCAAGAAATCCAATTTGCTTCATAACTTGAATAATAGGCCTGTCATTCTTGGATTTAAAACCTAAAGTTTCTAACCATTTTATAGTTACTCCTTTAGATGGAATACTTATCTCACGAATCTTGTTCAAAAATTTTTTTAGATTACCTGTGTTTTGGATATATGCGTAATCAGCCATT
>NZ_JBSREC010000089.1:0-32695 GCF_055145805.1 Methanomicrobium sp.
AAGCAAAGGAGAAGATCTTTAAGCGGGAGTATTTCAAAAATTCCGGTCTCGGACTTTTCCTTTCAAGGGAGATTTTGGCAATCACAGGCCTTACATTAACAGAAACAGGAAAGTTCGGCGAAGGTGCAAGGTTTGAGATCCATGTTCCTGAAGGGAAGTTTCGGGTTTCTGAGGATTGAATGAGAAAATAATTATCCATCATTTTTTAAGTTTGTCACTTTATTCAGATTGCTGGAAAAAGCGAAAATAAATGGATTATAAGAAAGGGAGGGGGAGTGTCCCCCTCCCTCAAACCCTCCCCCTGAATTATGACAAATCGCAGAGGGGATGGACAAGCATCCCCTCTGTTTTTACAATAATTTGCAATGCGATAAAAATTAATAAAAATCAGAAAAAAAGATAAGATTTTTCTGTTACTTAAGTGAAAAATTAAACCCTCAATCCGCCCACTCCGACAGATTAGTCTGATCGTAGGGTATTACCTCGGATGTTTTTCTGATTATAAGGCCGTTTTTTGTTGCGTATTCCTTTAAGCACTGTGTTATGTCCTGCCATGTTATAACCGGCACCGTGCATCCGAATCCCCTGGAAAAAGAGTAAAATATGGGATTTTCCGGTGTGCTATCCGGGTGTTCACCGTATATCAGGGCATGCTTGTGCCCTGTGAAAAGTTCAATTAACGGTGGTTTCTGCTCCGGTCCTGAAAGGTTCAGGTTCTCTTTTGTTGAATATTGTATTATCGGGCTTGGAAGTGATTTCTGCCTGTCTAATTTGAAAAAAAGTTTTCCGCCCTTTTTTCCTGTAACAAGAGGGCATTTTGAGAATAAGTTTTCATCTGCAAGAGATGTGTATTCGTTGCTGTCGATATCAAGGCAGGCTATTGTGAAGCCGTCCTCTGTCGGATAGTTCATGTCAATTGAGATGCTGACGCTTTTTGTATCAGTCAGATCTGTATTCCGGTTATTCCAGAAATTTCTGATAACTTCTATTCTTTCCGGTGAAGGGATATGAAATGAATCCCTTATTGATTTTCCAAAAAAACGTCTGTCATAATTTAGTAAAAGCTCTCTCTCATCCGGGGGGGTGTTTTTATAGACGCCTTTTTGTGAGATGATTCCCATTGGAGCCTTTGATTTCGGCTGACACGGGACAGGAACAATTCCGTTATCTTTGCACCATTCCAGAATTTCTCCTGCATTTTTTGGCAGATATGAATTATCCCTGCATTCTGACATCTGATAATAAAATAATTATTCTTATCGTTTATAAATAAGCGGATTTGTCATCTCGTTTTTTCTCTGTCTGATTAATTCAAAAAGAAATTATTCAGACCTGAAATTAACGAAGATAAAAATTCAAAAACAAAAAAAATATTATGCGAGATAGTCCGCAGGCTCTGGTATCTGTTCTTTTAAGCCTTTGCGCTTTCTGATCTCTGTTACAACTTCTTTTAACATTCCTGCCGGAACCATCTCAAATCCTGCAAATTCTGTAGACCACATTGCACGGCCTTCAGTTGCGGAGCGGACATCGCCTGCAAAACCGAAGAGTTCTGCAACAGGTGCCTTTCCGACGACAATCATTGTGTCACCCTCGGACTTCATGTCATAGACCTGACCACGTCGGCCCTGGATCATGCCTGTTGCACTACCCATGTGATCCTGCGGTACTGTGATCTGAAGGTTCTGCATAGGTTCAAGAAGTGTATCTCCTGCCATTAAAAGACCTGCCTTGACAGCTGATCTTACTGCAGGGATAACCTGTGCAGGACCACGGTGGATTGCATCCTCGTGGAGCTTTACATCAACGAGTCTGATCTTTACATTCTGAACAAGTTCATCTGCAAGAGGACCGCCGGAAAGAGCTTCACGCCATCCGTCAAGGACAAGTTCCATTGTCTCATTAAGATACTGAATACCCTTCGTCATATCGAAGAACATATTTGTGCCTTCGATTGCGGTAAGGTTCTTGGCCTCATCCTTGTCAAAGCCTGCTGCCTGAAGGGCGTCACGGCGTTCGAGCTGGGGAAGATCCATTGATATAGTGTTATCTTTGAGCTTCTGAACAATCTCTTCGGATAAAGGTTCAAGTTCAATGTAGAATCTGTTGTGGCGGTTTGGTGACTTACCTTCAACCGGACCTGCTGTACCTGAGATGGTCTCACGGTATACGACAATCGGCGGTGATGTAACAATCTCTACCTTCTTGTCACGTGCAATACGTCCGGTGATGATTTCAAGGTGAAGTTCTCCCATACCTGAGATTAAGTGCTCTCCGGTCTCTTCATCAATCTTGACCTGAACTGTCGGGTCTTCCTTTGCGACCTGACGAAGAACTGTAACAAGCTTTGGAAGATCCTTCATGTTCTTTGCCTCGACAGCAACAGTCATGACAGGTTCGGAGTAGTGCTTTAGGGACTCAAACGGAGTCATCTCCATAAGTGATGAAACAGTTGAACCGACAATAGCGTCCTTAAGACCGGTAACTGCGGCAATGTTTCCTGCCGGAAGTGACTCAACCTCAATTCTCTCTGCACCCATGAAGATACCTACCTGGGTTAAGCGGTTTACCTTCATTGCAGTGCCCATAACATACAGTTCGGTTCCGCGTTTGAGCGTTCCCGAGAAGAGACGTCCTGTTGCGACCTCTCCTGCATGCTGGTCGAATGAGATGTCTGTAACCATCAGGCATGCTGCTCCTGTAGGATCGCATGCAAGCATTGATTTCCCTTCTTTTGTTGACGGATCTCCGTGCTGCCAGATGATTGGAACACGGCGCTTCTGTGCATCAAGAGGGTCGGGAAGGTTTGTTACAACCATGTTAAGTAATACTTCACAGAGCGGACTGTTCTTTCCAAGCCACTTCATATCGTTTGATGTGCACTTGTCGTAGATATCCTTGAATGTGATTCCGCTGGTCTTCATGTAAGGGACTGATATTGCCCAGTTGTATAGAGCTGAACCGAATGCAACAGTACCTTCTGCAGCATCAAGTTTCCAGCCGTTATTGTAGGCTTCCTCATTCATTCCCTTAATGAGCTTGTTGACTTTGTCGATCACCTTTCCAAGGCGGATCTGCATCTCCATCTCATCAACTTTAAGTTCGTTGATTAAACGGTCAACCTTGTTTACGAAAAGAACAGGCTTTACACCCTCTTTTAATGCCTGACGGAGAACTGTCTCTGTCTGGGGCATTGTTCCTTCCACAGCGTCCACAAGAACAACAGCACCGTCAACAGCACGCATTGCACGGGTTACATCGCCACCAAAGTCAACGTGACCCGGAGTGTCGATCATGTTGATAAGATATTCTGTGCCTTTGTAATCGTGAACCATTGAAACGTTTGAGGAATCAATTGTGATACCACGTGCCTGTTCCTCTTCATCGGAGTCCATCCAGCATGCTTTGCCGGCGATCTCCTCGCTGATCATACCTGCTCCGGCAAGAAGGTTGTCGGAGAGTGTTGTTTTACCATGATCGATGTGAGCTACAATACCGATGTTTCTGATCTGCTCAGGTGTGCCCATCAGTTCTGTGACTCTCTCTACCATCTTTTTTCGTCTGGTCATTTAAGATTCACCAAAAAAAAGTATTATTCTAGCGTGCAGACTTCGCTACGCGCTCGCGTTCTTCCTTCTTTGATACAGCAAAACTGCGTGTGTCCCCTGCGGCAGCGGCGATAAGTTCGTCTGCAAGGGCTGCGGATGCTGATTTCTTCTTCTTGTGGCTTGCCTGCTTTACTGCACGTGCAATAAAGAAGAGTGCTGTGTCAATACGGCGCTGAGGTGCTGTATCAACAGACTTTGGTACATTGATACCACCGTACTTCAGACGAACAGTCTCCTCACGGGGACCTGCATTTCCGAGTGCGTCGATTAAGACTTCAACCGGGTTTCTCTTCGTCTTCTTGTATATGATGTCAAATGCCTCTTCTACGATACGGCTTGTAAGCTCTTTCTTGCCTGTGTTGTGGTGGGTCTGCATAAGTCTGTTGATTAAACGCTCAACAATGAGCATATCGGACTTTGCGAACTGTGATTTCTGTTTTCTTCCGCATGAGTGCGGAACGATTAAGGAATCAACACTGACGTAGCGTACAAGGCCCGGGTCGTTTACCTTGACCTCGGAGAGATCCCACTTGTTGAAGAGCAGATTTGTATTTGTTTTCTCCTCTACAACAGGAGCCTCTGTGGTTTCCTGTGCAACTTCTTCTGCGCTCATAAAAATTACCTGCGTGGCTTCTCCTTCTTGCCTATGACCATTTCACGGAGACAGACATTGTTCACAGCTATGACCTGGTAACGTACACCGGGAATATCTCCCTTTGAACGACCGAGACGTCCGCCAATACCTTCGATTGTGACTTCGTCGTGTTCATCGATGAAGTTGATAGCACCGTCGCCAACTGCGAATGCAGTGACCTGACGACCGTTTTTGATAAGCTGGACACGAACACACTTACGAATAGCTGAGTTCGGCTGCTTAGCTTCTACACCTACTTTTTCAAGGACAATGCCGCGGCCCTGTGGAGCGCCGTCAAGCGGGTCTGACTTAATATCAAGACCTAGTGCCTTTCTTGAATAGTTTACATCGCGCCATCTGTTGTTTTTAGAGTCGCGTTTACATTTTCTTGCTGCGAATTTACCGTTACCCAATTGAACACCTCAATTGATGGAAAATATCCATTATTACTGCCTCTTAATTATGCACGATTTACGCGCGAAATTGATATGATATGGCTGCAGAGTAATCCCATTTAACTTTTGGAGAAGCGAGGCGAATTCACCAATATTCTACGGAAAACGGGTAGATACCGACCCGCTGTCCTCACCGCCGCTGCCAATCTATATCAGACTTCTCCCTAAAATTACGACCTGTGAGGTATTAAAGATAATAGCCTGCACCTGATCTATGTGCGCGGTAAAAATGTACCGGCAGCGTATCTTTGGTGAGTGCAAAAAGTCTGAAAGACATCCCTATAATTTTGTGTGATGTTTTTTTAAAGGAAAATAATAGGCTTAGTTGTGATTTTAGTGCGTATTATTAATCTTTTGAAAACGAGATCCAAAAGGATATTACCTATCCCCGTTTAATTAGCATTTATCCGTTTCCGGTAATCCGGGCACAATGATTCATGGGGGCGCAGATGCTGAAAAATACTGATGTCCTGATTTTTTAGTCAGGGGTGTATGTAATGCAGCCCTTTTTAGAGGGAGTAAGATTATGGGTGAAACAAGTACAGCAAGATTTATTATTGTGGCTCTTTTGCTATCGACTGCAGTAATGTCTGTATTTTCCGTATTGTTTGTGACAATTTCCGGGTACTCTATTGAGACAATATATGCGGTGTCGTTTGTTATAATGCAGATTGCATTCTTCTGCGTAATTGCATATGTTATCATCAGGGTAAAAGAATGGCTGGAAGGTTACCTTGAGGAAAGGGACAGTTACTTAGAAGATCTTGTTGAGATAAAAGAAGGAATTGAATCACTCCGTGAAAATGTTGAGATGATAAGTGAGAAGGCCGATAATATTGAAGAGATAATTTCCGGCAGGAATTAGTCGGATTTTTGATTGATTCAATCACTTAATCTGAAAATCACTTGTGTGATTTACATGAAACGGGCATGAAACATTTCTTTGAGGAATATTTTTTTTCAGGGTGCATCATTTTTATTTTTTTTCATCAGGAAATGATTTCATCTAAAGATTTACTTTAATTCAGCACTAATTATAATGAAGACGAAGTTTTCGTACATCCGGATGATAATCATAAGAGATTTACATCACAAATTGTGACGAAAATTACAGATCAGTGATTGAAATGAGTGTCCGTATCTACAAAGAAGCATATTTTGAGGCAAGCCACAGGCTTCTTCATTATGAGGGTAAATGTTTTCGCCTGCATGGGCATCAGTGGAGGGCGGAATTCTGGATTGAAGGGGATGTCGCTCCTGATTCCATGATTCTCGTCGATTACAACATGATCAAAACTGTTGTTGCACGCTACGATCATGAGGTTATATTGAACAAAGCTGACCCGCTTGTTGAATGTCTCTCAAAGTTTCAGGAGATTGTCACAACAGACGGCGATCCCACAAGTGAACTTCTGGCTGAAAGGATGGCAAAAGAGGTTGAGGAGGAATGCAGCACATATGGTATTGCCGCAAGGGTTGCAAAATGCCGTATCTGGGAATCGACCTCTTGTTTTGCCGAATGGACTCCTTAATAAACCCTGCATAAATGAAAGTTATTGAAATTTTCAAAAGCCTTCAGGGTGAGGGTAAAAAACAGGGAGTCATAACGACTTTTGTACGCCTCTCAGGGTGCAACTTAAACTGCCGGTGGTGTGACACTCCCGAGTCGCATCAGGGCGGTACTGAGATGAGTGCCGCAGAAGTTTTTGATGAAGTGGTAAAACTCGAATGTGCTGAAGTGTGCATAACCGGAGGCGAACCCCTTCTTTCGATGGACGAGCTCATCCCTCTTCTTGAAATGCTTAATAGTGAAGGTTTTAAAATAGAGATTGAGACCAACGGGACTATAAATCCCGCACCTTGTATGGATTTTGCCACAATATGCATGGACATAAAGTGCCCCTCGTCAGGTGAGAAGAGCGATCTCTCCCTACTCGAATATCTTGGATTAGATGATACGGTGAAATTTGTTGTTGCGGATTTGGCTGACTGTGAGTATGCACGCGATATTATTGAGAATCAGGGATTTCTGGCCGGAATTTTTATATCGCCTGTATGGGGCTCTGACTACGGGAAAATTGCGGAATACGTAATAGATAACAGGCTGCCTGTAAGATTTCAGATGCAGCTTCACAAAATTATCGGGGTGAAATGAAAATGAAAGCAGTGTGCCTGATTTCAGGCGGAATGGATTCATCAACTCTTGCATATGTTGCAAAAGATATGGGCTATGAGATTCTGGCTCTTCATATGAGATACGGACAGATCACAGAAGATAAAGAGCAAAAATGTGCAAAAAAAATTGCAGACTCCCTTGATGCCGTTGAATTTATGGAAATTTCCCTCTCCCATCTGACAAAATTCGGCGGGAGCGCCTTAACTGACAGTTCAATTGAAGTTTTTGATCATAAAGACGACGGGAACAGATCAATGCCAAACACCTATGTTCCCTTCAGGAATTCAAACCTTCTCTCAATTGCGACAAGCTATGCGGAGACACGTGGTGCGGGAGCAATATTTATCGGGGTGCAGGCATCCGATTATGCCGGTTATCCTGACTGCCGTCCTGAGTTTATTAAGGCGTTTCAGAAAGTTATAGATCTTGGGACATCGGATGACACAAACATCCGGCTCATGACACCTTTTGTTGATTTTAACAAGACTGATATATTAAAAATCGGGATGAAACTTGGTGTTCCCTATGAGGACACATGGTCGTGCTACAGAAGCAATCATCCGGCATGCGGTGTTTGTGACTCCTGTCACTACAGGCTGAAGGCTTTTGAGGAGATTGGTGTAGAGGACCCTATAGAATACGATAAAATCTAAATTTAAACAGATGATGAGGCAGAATATGAAAAAAATTGATGATATATACAGTGGCGGAAGACTCAAAGTTGAGCGTGTGGAAGTTGATCTTCCGGGCGGCGTAACCCTTGAGAGAATTGTTGTAAAGCCGGGCGGGGCTGTTGCAATGCTTCCGATGGATGATGAGTACTGCTATCTGATAAAGCAGTACCGGTACTCCATCTACGAGGCTCCGGCAGGCACTATTGATGACGGTGAGGAACCTCTCGAAACTGCACATCGTGAGCTGATTGAGGAGACAGGTCTTAAGGCGGAGAAGCTTGTTCCAAACGGATATATCTATACTACGCCCGGCTTTACAAATGAGAGAATCTTTTTGTTTGAGGCATATTCTCTCACACCTTCGGATGAGTACAAAAAGGATGCTGATGAGTTGATTGAGGTTGTAAAGGTAAAAAAGCCTGAAGTGTTTGAGATGATTAAAGACGGAAGAATTGTTGATGCAAAGACAATATGTCTTGCCTTCAAATGTATGGGTGCGGGTGTCCAATGAGTAACAGTAATATGGCATTTTTCTCAAGGACGTTATTTTTTGCAGTTATTATCATTACGGCGCTGATTTTTGTTTGCGGCTGCACTGAAAACACAGGTGCACCTGCTGAAAAATCCACCTTCACTGTCACTGAAAAGGGTGTTTTGGTGCCGGGAGAGATCCTGTACTCCTATTCCTATGATAATGTGGAAATGGCGGGTAATGTCAGCGTTTCAGAGATCCGGATGGATGACGGCTCAAAAGATGTGTATGCCCTTCTGGCGGTGCCTGCAGAACCTGTCGCGGCGATAGTCTTTGCCCCCGGCGCCGGAGTATCGGCAGATTCTCATAAAGAAAGAGCTGTAAGCTATGCTGAAAATGGAATTATGTTTATGGTCGTTGATATCCGTGGAAACGGCGGTAAGACCTCAGGCACAGCATTTAATCTTCAGGATGAATTTAAGGCTTTTTCAGATGGAAAAACTCCGCAGTACTACTCGATCATCTTTGACCTGATCGCTGCAAAGAACTATATTAAAGAAGTACTCTATGACGATTTCCCTGTTTATATCATGGGTTCGTCAAACGGCGGAAGGTATGCGGCAGTTGCCGCCGGAACTGACTCTGACTTTGCCGGATTCTTTGGAGTATCCACATCCGGATATGTCTATGAGGAGGGTAAGAATGGACAGAGTGTTGATCTTTTTATAAGAAGCATAAATCCTGATACTTATATTGCAGACGTTTCACCGTCGGATGTTGTAATATTCCATGCGCCGAGTGATGATATTATATCATTTGACGATGGAATGGCGCTTTTTAACAAAGCATCCGAACCGAAGGACTTTGTGGCGTTTAACGGGACTCACGGAATAAACAGTGAGGTTGATGAATATGTCTGTGAAATGGTATCAAAGACCAAGGCTTAATGCCATAAAAATTGAATTATAGTAAAGTTTCTAAATATACGGGTGAGCGGACAATATGGCAGAAGAAGTAGAGCTTGACAGTGCAAGAAAAAGGTATGAGTTCAAAAAAACTCTTGAAAAACTCGCCGAAAAGGAAGGAAGCGGCACAGAACTTATTACAATCTATATTCCGCCCGACAAGCAGATCTATGACGTAACAGCACAGCTTCGTGATGAATTCGGGCAGTGCTCCAATATAAAAAGCAAACAGACAAAAACGAATGTTCAGAGTGCCATCTCATCTATTCTGTCAAGACTGAAGTACTACAACAGGCCGCCTGAAAACGGAATGGCAATATTTTGCGGTGCAGTAAAACTTGGCGGTGACAGGACTGATATGGACTGCACCATAATCGAACCTCCGGACCCTGTAAACCTCTACATGTACAGGTGCTCCTCAAACTTTGAGTTAGAGCCTCTAAAGCAGATGCTTGTGGAAAAGGAGGTTTACGGGCTTTTGGTAATAGACAGAAGGGAGTCATATATAGGTTTCCTGCGTGGAAACAGAATAGAGGCAGTTTCCGGCGTTACCTCCACAGTTCCGGGTAAGCAGAGAAAAGGTGGTCAGTCTGCTCTGCGTTTTCAGAGACTGCGTCTTATTGCAATAAATGAATATTATAAGAAGGTAGGAGACAGGGCAAGCGATATATTCATGGCAGAACCTGACTTTTTTGAGAGGTTTAAGGGTGTATTAATCGGCGGTCCCACACCAACAAAGGAGGAGTTTGAGGCAGGAAACTATCTCCACCATGAACTTCAGAAACGCATTATAGGTTTATTTGACGTTGCCTATACAAACGAGAGCGGTCTTGCGGAACTGGTTGACAATGCAAGCGAGGCACTTCGCGGTGTTGAGGTGATGAAGGAAAAGGTTGTAATGGACCGTTTCTTCAAAGAACTCGTAAAAGATGACGGACTCTCATCATACGGTGAGGAGAGTGTAAGGAAGAATCTTGAGATAGGGGCTGTTGATGTTCTTCTTCTCTCAGGTGTCTTAAGAGAGTCAAGAATCCGTATAAAATGTCAGAACTGCGATTATAACCGCGAAGAGACTGTAAAGGTTGCACCCGGAAAGAAAATCTCCGATATTGAAATTGGAATCTGTCCCAAATGCTCTGCACCGGTCTTCATTGAGGAAGAGACTGACATAATCGAAGAGCTCGCAGAGCTTGCCGATTCAGCCAATACGACTGTTTCGATAATATCTGACGACTTTGAGGAAGGTGCGATGCTTTTCAACGCTTTCGGCGGTGTTGCGGCAATTCTCAGGTACAGGACAGGTTACTAAAAAGATAATACAGGTGAAACAAGGTCATGTTTTTTAAGACTTACAAAGTTGTTGAGGATGCACTGAAAAAAGTATCAGGCGAGGATGATGTCCTGCTGGGTGAAGGCGGCGAACATGCAGATCTTGCATCCACAGTTGCATTTCCGCTTGCGAAAAAAAATAAGAATAATCCTGCAAAGATTGCCGCTGAAATGACAGCAGAACTTGAAAAAGAATTTGTCGGGACTGACATATCTGTTGAGACAAAAGGGCCGTATATCAATTTTATATTTGGCAAAAGCTACACCCGGGATGTCTTAAAGGATGCAGTAAAACCGGATTATGGCTGTCTTCCATCAAAGGATATGCGTATCTGTCTTGAGCATACAAGTGCAAATCCGAATGGTCCCCTGCATGTTGGTCACATAAGAAATTCTGTAATAGGCGATACTCTTTCAAGAGTCTGTAAAAAGGCGGGATACTCAACTGACGTTCAGTACTATGTCAATGACATGGGACGTCAGATTGCAATAGTCTCATGGGGATTTGACAATCTCAATATTGCAAGAAAAGAGGGAGAGAAGGGAGACCGCTATGTTGCAAATGTGTACGTTGCCGCAAATAAAAGAATTGAAGAAGACCCGTCAATAAAGGAGGAGATTGACAGACGGATGGGCTTAATTGAACAGGGCGATCCTGAGATGGTCAAAAAGTTCCGTGACGCGGTAATTCTTTGTCTTGACGGTATGAAGGATACCTTAAAGAAACTTAATGCACCTCACAACCGGTTTATTTTTGAGAGCGATTTTGTAAAGAGCAGACTGATGCACCATGTCTTAAACAGACTCTCATCAATTCCTCAGGCAAAGCATGAGGATACATTTGCTCTTGATCTGACTGAATTCGGATTTGAAAAAGATTATGTTCTGAGGCGTTCTGACGGAACGTCAGTATACGCCGCACGTGATCTTGCATATCACGAGTGGAAGAGCGATAATTTTGATAAGGTTATCGACGTTTTAGGAGCGGATCACAAGCTTATCGGCACACAGCTTCAGGCGACAATGAAGCTTTTGGGCGATAAGGCACCCGAGATTGTATTCTTTGAGTTTGTATCCCTTCCTGAAGGTTCAATGAGCACACGGGCAGGCAAGTTTATTTCAGCTGATGACTTAATCGACGAGGTCACAAAAAGGGCCTATGAAGAGGTTGATTCAAGAAGACCTGAGATCCCTGAAGATGAGAAAAGGAGCATTGCAAAGTCGGTTGCAACAGGTGCAATCCGCTATGATATAATACGTGTTTCACAGGAGAAATCGACCGTTTTCAACTGGAAGGAGGCACTTGACTTTGAAAAACAGAGTGCTCCGTATGTCCAGTACGCAAACGCCCGTGCATGTTCCATCCTTGATAAAGCAGGGGAATTTGAGGAGAGGTTTGAGGCTGAGAGTGAGACCGAGATTGCGCTTGTGAAAAAGATTGCACTCTTCCCAAAAGTAATTGATGAGATATCAATGGATCTCCGGCCGCATGTTCTCGCGATATATGCCCGTGAACTTGCAGATCTCTTCAACACATTCTACCGGTTCAATCCTGTAATTAAGGCAGAAGGAAATGTAAAGGATTCAAGGCTTACTATTGTAAAGGCGGCACAGAACACACTCTCGGAATCACTTTCAACACTTGGTATAGATGCAGTCCGAAGCATGTAAATCCCTTCTCAAACAGGGATATCAGTTTTTTTCAGAGAAGTCCTCAGCCTCCCTAAAGCCGTGCATGTGGAATAAAAGGGCGCTTTTAGGCGGGGATATGTGCTATAAAAATAAATTTTACGGCATATCCAGTCACCGCTGCGTGCAGATGACTCCCACCTTAAAATGCAACCAGAGATGCCTCTTCTGCTGGCGTTCAATGGAATATGAGTTGACAGAGGAGGAAGAGTGTCCTCCGGAGATCATAATCAAAAGAATTCCGCCTCTTCAGAAGAAATCGCTTGCAGGGTACAATTACATCCTTGATTCAAGCACTGCAACAGAAGAGCTGTGGAATGAAGCCTTAAATCCCGATATGATTGCAATCTCACTTTCAGGCGAGCCCACACTTTACTCAAAGCTTCCTGAATTAATTGAGATGCTAAAGGAAGGCGGGAATACAACATTTTTTGTCTCAAACGGCACAAAACCCGATATGATTGCACGCTGTCATCCTTACCAGACTTATATATCCCTGGATGCACCCGACAGGGAGACATACCTGCGTATGTGCCGGCCGGATGAGGATTTCTGGGACGAGATACAGAAAAGTCTCATGCTTTTAAGAGACAGACGTTCTGCAATAAGAACGACTGTGGTTAAGGGTTACAACGATTTCGGCGCAGAAAATTATGCAAAGATGTATCAGGATTCCGGTGCAGACTTCATTGAGGTTAAGGGCTATATGTTTGTCGGGCACAGCAGACAGAGGCTTTTACAGGAGAATATGCCTGAGCATGAGTACGTTCGTGATTTTGCTTTGGAAATCTCAAAATACTGCGATTATAATATAGTAAATGAAAGCCCGGTATCCCGGGTTGTTTTAATGGAACGGTAATAATTATGTTTGATGCGGAAGAGTTCAGAGAACTGGCAAAGAAAGATTTTGATGAGGCATGGCATGCGGGAAAGAAGGTCTTGGATACTCCGCCGGTTTCGCAGAAGTATCCGAGGATGGAGTTTCACCGTGCAAAACCGCATCCCATATCAGTAACTATAGAGCGTCTCCGCCAGGCCTATCTGATGATGGGATTTGATGAGGCCCGTGTTCCTGTTTTTATAGATGAGGCAGATGTCTATAAACAGTTCGGACCTGAGGCCTCGGCTGTTTTAGACAGGGTTTTTTATATCGGCGGTCTTCCGCGTCCGAATGTCGGAATCGGAAAAAAACAGCTTGATCAGATTTCTAAAATTCTGGGAAGAGAGATTGATGCTGATACCGAGGAGAACCTTCGAAAGAAGCTTCATGCCTACAAGAAATCCGAGATCGACGGCGATGAACTCACCTTTGAGTTATCCGTGGTTCTGGGATGCGATGACGGTGTTGTCGTTAAAATCATGGACGAGGTTTTCCCTGAATTCCGTCTACTTTCACCCGAGTCTTCAAGGGTCACCTTAAGATCCCATATGACGTCAGGGTGGTTTTTAACACTGGCTGATATATGGGATAAAGTTCCGCTTCCAATCAGACAGTTTTCAATCGACCGCTGTTTCCGCCGCGAACAGGAGGAAGGCCCGACAAGGCTTATGACGTATCATTCCGCATCATGTATCGTTGCAGGAGAAGGAGTGTCCATTGAGGACGGGAAGGCGGTTTCCGCCGCTCTTCTCTCAGCATTTGGATTTACCGACTTTGAGTTCAGGCCGGACGAGAAGAGGTCAAAATATTACGTTCCCGATACACAGACCGAAGTGTATGCAAAGCACCCGACACACGGATGGGTTGAGGTTGCAACTTTTGGTATCTATTCGCCGCATTCCCTTGCAGCTTATGGAATTGAAGTTCCTGTTATGAATCTCGGTCTCGGCGTTGAGCGTCTTGGGATGATTGAGTATGAGGCAGAGGATGTAAGGGCTCTTACACATCCGCAGTTCTTCCCGCAGTCTTTTTCAGATCTGGATATTACAAAGGCGGTCTTTTTAAAGGAAGAACCGGAGAGCGTAACCGGTGTTGAGATTGCAGAGGCAATAACAGCGGCTGCAAAGGCAAATTCCGATGCCCCCGGTCCATGTGAGTTTTTAGCATGGGAGTCTGAAAACTACTGCGGATGTAAGGTTAAGGTATTTGTCTATGAGGATGAGGAGAATTCAAAGCTTCTCGGGCCTGCGGCCCTAAACGACATATTTGTTGCGGACGGGAAAATACTGGGGCTTCCGGACACCAAGAATTACAAAAAACAGCGTGATAAAGGCGTTGATGCCCATCTCTCTTTCATCGACGCTATTGCAAATCTTGCGGCATCAAGGATTGAAGAAGCAGTCTTCTATGCCGAGAGCGGCAGTGTTGAGGTAAAAATGGTAAAGGTGCCGTCTGAAATCAATCTTGCAGTTGAGCCCTGGGCGATGAGATACATAACTGACAATAACAAAAAAGTGGACGTCAGAGGTCCGGTTTTCACCGCTGTCAGATGGGAGATTGAGGAGTCGGAATGTGAGGATGAAGAGTGCCACTGCGGGGATGACTGCACCTGCGATGAGGATTAATTTTTTTTTCTAATTCCATTTTTTTGAGGCAACCCTTGCGCATTCGCTCTGCGAAACGCCCTGACCTCAGGGCTTGCGCTTTGTGACACCGGCCTGGACACTACCCTTCGGGTAGCCTCGGCCGGATAAATATTCTTTTCCAAAATGTTTTTCAATTCAATTCTCACCTTATGAATTATAATTTATTATGGAGCAAAGGGGATGTCTGCCCATCCCCTTTGCGACTTATCATAAATCAGGGGTGGGTTGAAGGGAGGGGACTCTCCCCTCCCTTTAATGAGATTGTGTTCAGAAATTATCTATAAACTTAATATGAAATTATTATGAAAGATATAAAACCCGTAATCATATCGGCAAGCCGTGCAACAGATATCCCTGCATTTTATTCCGGCTGGTTTTTAAAAAGGCTCAAAGAGGGGTATCTGATAAAGATAAATCCCTATAACCGGCTTCCCTCAAAAGTTTCATTGACCTCCGTAAAATTCATTGTATTCTGGACGAAGAATCCAAAACCATTGATTGATCATCTTCCGTTTTTTGATGAAAAAGGGATCAGATACTATTTTCAGTTCACCCTAAACGATTACGAAAGGGAAGGATATGAGAAGAATGTACCGCTGCTTTCTGAGAGAATAGCGACTTTCAAAGAACTCTCTGATAAAATCGGGAAGGAGAAGGTTATCTGGAGATTTGATCCTCTTCTTTTATCAGACACAGTTTCGGTTGATACTCTTCTGGGCAGGATTGAAAAAATAGGGGATCATATAGCAGGATATACTGAAAGGATGGTTTTTAGTTTCATTGATATGTACAAAAGCGTTGAACAGAATCTCAGAAAATGTGTTTTTTCTGATGTAAGAGAGTTTACAGATGATGAGATGAAATATTTTGCACGGAAACTTGGTCTTTTAAGCCAAAAGTGGAATTTAGAGCTTTTTACGTGCAGTGAGGAGTTGTCTCTGTCTGAATACGGGATAAATACCGGCAGGTGCATAGACCCTGAGCTTATCGGAAGAATCTGTGCGGATGACTCTGATATGACTGATTATCTTTCCAAAAATTCAGGGAAGGACAAAAACCAGAGAGCTCTGTGCGGCTGCATGCCGGCTTCAGATATCGGGCATTACAATACCTGCATTCATCTTTGTTCATACTGTTATGCAAATCACAATCAGGTACTTGCAATGGAAAATTACAGGCGTTATATAAAAAATCCCGATTCTGAGACAATTGTCTGGATATGAGGGTTATTTTTTTTTAATTAATTTATTGTGATTTTTCCAGTCAGATTTATTCCTCTCAGTTAAAAACAAAAAACAGTTATTTTTCATTTATAAGTGATGAATCTTCAAATTAATGAACATTTGAAAAATTTTATTTCAAAAATTAATAAAAAAATGAATTATTTTTATATTTTTTTGTTCTTTGATAAGCCTTATTAGTAAATTTATGAAAATTAAATAATGGCAGAGGGATTCTGTCGTTTTAGCATATTATAAATCCTGATATTTTCGGGGGGGGAATTTGACCGAAAAACCAGAAATTACAACCATCTGTTATATCATGTATGGCAGATTTCATGAAACCCCCTAACTTTATAATTGCTTCTTTTTTTTAGAGAATTATTTTTAATTGTGACCCTGGAGATAGTATTTTTTTAAATCAATCCTTTTATGGGTCGCGCAGAATATTTGTTAAATAATTATTAATGATATGCAACACCTGCCGGCAATTCCAAAAAAAACAAGCTTTTTTAGCCTTTAAATCGGATAAAAATCCGATTATTTTATGACCGTCCATAAAATATAAGTAGTATCGGGTAATATTGTGCAACGTCTATAGGGGGTATTACCTATGTCAATATATCAGAAGATGATAGATGAAGCAATGGGGGCGCAGCGTGCTGATGTCTCCATCCTCCAGAAAAAGAGAGGAACTGATTTCAAGGTAAAGGATGGACAACCGTATGTAGATGCGGTTAACAAGATGAAGGCCGGGGAAGGTCAGTGCAAGGCTGTATTTGATCTCCACACAACATCTGTAAATGCACATTTTAACATACTGACATCCTTAACAGACTACATAAGACCTGAAGACGACCCGTTCGTCGAACACTATCAGACGCCTGTAATTCTCGAAATTCTCTACGATGAGGACCCGGCATTCAAGAAGAGTGTCGATAAGTTTGTCGAACAGATTGGGAAATGCGAGGCTCTTGTAGGTCTTGAATCCGCCCGCAGATATGCGGGATTCTACGGACCCACATGTGTTGTGGACTTTGCCATGATTCCGGGCAGCACAAGCAACATAGTAAACCAGATTCTTACAAAAACAGACATCCCGGCGGATCACAAAAAGACTATTCTCGCTGCAAAATCCTGGGGAATGAACACATCCTATGGTGCAGGAGATGTATTTGCCCATGATATTGAAAAGGGAGAGACCCTAAAAGCAGCAGTTGACAATGAGGTAAAAGAGTTAAAACACATCTACGAACACCCTGTTGCCGGACAGGCTGATCTTATGGATGCTCATGGTCACAACTCGTTTGACGTAAGAAAATACATGGCCGAATACAGGAAAAAGATGGAGCCTGTTGTAAAGGCTGCAATTGCAGACGGCGTTCACCTGGCAAATGTTGTTACTATTCCTGCATACTGTGTTGGAGATATTGCGCATCACATAGCTCAGTCCACATACAATATGTGCAAGGACGACATGGTTATGGGCATAATTGAGGCTGTATCTGAGGTTATGGAAAATTCCCTGCGCCAGAATGTATCAAAGTTCAACAGTGTATATCAGGTGCTTGCAGTTGCAACAGGTTCAACTGCCGCTGCTGCCGAATACATCCTTGAACTTGACGGATTTAACGGCCCGACAGTTGTTGATTTACTGACAAGAAGGTACCACAACTTTGTGCAGCTCTACCCGACAAGAGGGGCTGCTGCTGAACTTCACAACTGTGATTTCATGGATATGGTATACCGCGGATGGGGCATCATGGACAGGGCAAGAAAGATCAAAAACGGTTCCGGCAATGCGATGAAGCCGAACGTCAGCGGACTTCCGATTGATCTGACTCCTGTTATGAAGCATGATGTCATACAAAACCCGCAGCGCTATGTCTATCCTGCATGTGCAATTACAGTCCGGTTTGCTGCCATGATGAGTCTTGCAGACTACCCGTGCCTCTTAACCTCGGAGCCTGTAACTGCGACAATGATGACAAATGTCATTGCTCTTGACAAGAAGACTGCAGCAGCACCTGTTCGTGCATGCAAAAACTGTGCTTCGGCATCATTAGTGGACTTCCGCCACGAGTACTGCCAGTACAGGGAAGCTGTCTGAGAAGACAACACAATTATTTTTTTAGGGGGTTTTTGAATTGAAATGTTACGTCTGTGCTCAGGAAGGGCATGATACGGATGCGGTTGCAATCTGCATCGTCTGTGGTATGGGGCTTTGTATGAAACACGCAATCAGGGAAGAGCAGGACATATGGGAAGGGGGTTATCCGTTCCCTGCCAAGAAGGTGTCAAAGACACTGCCGAGAATTCTCTGTCCTGCCTGCTCTGAAGCAGTAAAGAAGGGCTGATTTAAATGGCATCACTAGGAAAAAGATTTACAGCCGAGGCAATCGGCACAATGCTCCTTGTGTACTTCGGTGCCGGTGCCGCGGCGATGACTCTTATGCTGGTTGAAGGAGAAGAATCTCCAAATATCTTCAATATAGGCATTGGTCTTTTAGGCGGTCTCGGCGACTGGCTCGCAATCGGCCTTGCTTTTGGAATTACTGTTATGGCGGTTATCTACACCTTTGGAAGGGTATCGGGAGCACACATAAATCCGGCAGTATCAATTGCTTTGTGGGCGAAAGGACTCTTTCCTGCAAAGGATATGGTCGCATATGTAATCGCACAGCTCATCGGGGCACTTTTGGGCAGCATTCTGTTTGCACTGTCTGTCGGTCCCGAAGCGATTGCTGTCGGCGGCCTGGGTGCAACTGCTCCTTTTGGCGGCATAACCATCTGGGAAGCTCTCATTGCAGAGATAATCGGAACCTTCCTTCTTATGATGGTCATCATGGGTGTGGCAGTCGATGAGAAAGCACCACCAGGATTTGCGGGTCTTGCAATCGGACTTACCGTCGCCGGAATCATCACTACAATCGGCAACATCTCCGGTGCGTCAATAAATCCTGCCCGTTCTTTTGGTCCGATGGTGGCGGATTTTCTGCTTGGAGGGCCAAATGTGATTCCTGTGTACTGGATTTATGTTGTAGGTCCTATAATCGGTGCCGTTTTTGCTGCATTCCTTTATATCTGGATTGTTGGCGACGGTGACTGATTCTCTGCCATCATTCTTTTTTTAATTTATTATCATAATGTCTCTATTCTCTCTGATAAGAAAAAGTTCTTCCATTTAATGGTGATTTAAATGCAACTGACTGGTGAATTCTGTAAAAAAGTGTTTAACTTACTATAAAACTGAAAAAATAGTGCTAATCTGTCTGGATGTGAAAAAAGACAAAATTTAAACAAAAATAATTTAAAAAAGTTATAAATATTTAGAATTTAAGGTGTGTGTAATATACGGAAATACAGGTTATCCTTATAATAGCAATACTTCTGGTGGCGATCGGTCTTTTTGCAACAGAGAAGATAAGAACAGATGCAATCGCAATAATAATTTTAATAACTCTTGCGATTACGGGACTTGTAACTCCTGTGGAGGCATTTTCAGGTTTTTCAAGTGAGGCTGTCATTGCAACGGTTTCTGTCATGGTAATCTCTTACGGGATTACAAGAACAGGAGTTATGGTCAGGATAAGCCACATTATAATGAATATTGCCGGTCGTGAAGAGAAGAGAATTGTTGCGACAGTCTCTCTTTTTGAAGGTGTAATCTCGGCATTTATGCAGAATGTGGGTGCAGCCGCACTTTTTTTACCAGCTCTTATGAGAATTTCAAAGGTCTCTGAAATTCCGTCGAAAAAACTTCTTCTCCCGATTGGATATGCAGCAATAATAGGGGGAACAGTTACAATGATCGGTTCGACTACTCTCATAATCGTCAATGACTTTCTTATAAAAGGCGGATATCAGCCATATTCTTTATTTGATGTAACACCTGTCGGGGCTGTACTCGTAATATCCGGTGTCCTGTACTTCTTCTTTTTTGGAGATCGCATCCTTCCAAAAGGCAGGGATGAATATCCCGGCACCCAGAAGGAGATAATTGACTCCTGGCACCTGACATCCACCGTATTTTATCTGAGGGTTGTGGGGACAAGCAGCCTTCCCGGGATGACAAGGGAGGATGCAAGACTGATGAGTGATTTTAACCTTCATCTAATAGCACTCTCTGAAGGAAGTGAGGTCCTGTACGCTCCGTGGATACATACAAGATTTGTTGACGGTCAGGTTCTGGCAGTTTTAGGCAGAAAAGAGGATGCTGAAAGTTTCTCTGAGAAATTTGGTCTTCCATTTGTCACAGGTGATGTGCTCTCTGAATCAATGAGCAATGATATAGTGGGATTTGCCGAGGTTATAATACGGCCTAAAAGCAGTGCCATAGACAAAAGTATTCAGGATATAAACTTCAGGAAGAAGTACAGCCTTGAGCCTCTTATTCTCTTAAGCGGACCTGAAGAGGAGCAGATTGAATTTCCAAAAAAACCGCTTCATGCCGGAGATACAATTGTTGTGCATGGCAGGTGGAGCAGAATACGTAATCTTTCGCAGGATCCTGATTTTTTAATTACAACACATATAGAAGGTGAAACCTACAGGGAGTCAAAGGTGAAAACTGCACTTGCATGTTTTGCCCTTTCTATAATTCTTACGTTTACAGGGCTTTCCATTGCTCTTTCCTTCATGATTGGTGCAGTTTGTATGATCTTTTCAGGCGTCATTTCGCTTGATGAGGCGTACAAATCTGTTGAATGGCGGGTAATTGTTCTAATAGGCGGAATTATGCCTCTTGGTTTTGCCATGTCAAATACAGGTGCTGCTGAGTTTATCTCGGATAATCTTATCGGAGCATGGGCAGGCGATCTCCTGCTCATGCTTCTTGCGGCAGGAATAATTATGACTATATTTTCAGTTTCAATGTCAAATATCGCCGCAACTGTCGTGCTCATCCCTATACTGATGTCAATTGCGCAGGCATCCGGAAACGATCCAAGGCCGCTTGCTCTTCTTGGTGGAATATGTGCTTCGAATTCGTTTCTGCTGCCGACACACCAGGTTAATGCACTTATAAAAAATCCTGGCGGATATAAAAATTCGGACTTTTTAAGGGCCGGTTTTGGAATGACTGCGATATTTCTTCTGATATCTGTCTTTATGATATACTTTTTATTCTGTTAAAAAAAGGTCGTGCAAAAAAAGTTTTGGAGATAAAATCAGAGCCCGAATTCAGAGATGTCCAGAACAAATCCTTTGATCTCTGTCTCTTCAGCTTCTTTTATTACCTGCTCATCATCAGTATCTGATTCTCTGAAGAATGCAATGATCTCTTTAAATGCTTTATTGCATGTGTCACATTCGCAGAATTCAAGAACCATTTCACCCTTAAAAAGAAGACTGTATGCAAACATTCTGTCTGTAAAATTCATTCTTTCAAGTATGCAGGGGGATATTTTTTCAGGTACAAATGCCTGTTTATCTTCCTTTTCTTCCGGTTTGCCGTCTGCTTTGGTATTTGAATGGGGATAAAAACTTTCCCCGCAACTCCAGCACTTTTCCATATAAGGAGTACTTCTTTTGCCGCATTTTGGACATATCTGGTACTCCGGAAGCTCTTCCATAACAGGAACATATGTAATTTAAGTATAATCTAATGTATGTTTTGAAAATTTGAAATTTTTACAATATATATAATTATTCTGTTTCATTCGACAATTTTGAAATCATTTTTAGGAACAAGAAGTTCAAATTTTGCACCTTTTTCGGGAATGCCCGTTTCTGTTATGTTAATCTCTTATATTTTAAAGGCAGAAATAAATCTGAAGTATAGTTAATTAATCAAAGTCCGCCGGGGATGTATTCAGATAAGATTTAAGGAGTATAAATGAATTATAACAGAAATTTCAGAGATGTAATCTCTGATTCGCCATGTATATTTCTAATAGGCGTTGCAGGTGATTCCGGTTCAGGTAAAACAACCTTTACGGGTTATATCCGAAAAATATTTGGTGAAGAGCTTGTTTCAACAATTTCTCTTGATGACTATCACACACTCGGGCGGGATGAGAGGAAAAAGAAAAATATTACTCCTCTCTCTTTAGAGGCAAATGATCTAGGACTTCTTGAAGAGCATGTTGCTCTTCTGAAAAGTGGCAGTAGTATACAAAAACCTGTTTATAATCACGAAACCGGAAATATTGACTCCCCTGTAAATTTTGCTCCGTCAAAAATAATTATTCTTGAAGGGCTCCACACATTTTCAACGCCCCGTCTCAGGGAACTTATAGATTTCACATTGTTTGTAAATCCTGAGACTTCTGTAAAATATGAATGGAAGATAAAACGGGATGTTATTGACAGAGGATATAAAAAAGGGGATGTTATTGCTGAATTAAATGCAAGAAGTGCTGATTACAAAAAATATGTTGAACCGCAGACATATTATGCAAATGCGGTCATTGACATTTCAGATTCTTTGTATGGAAAAAGAGTTCAGAATGCAAGAAATGTATATAATGTAACTCTGTATCAGGAAAAACTTGACAGAACTGTAAAAAATATCAACCTGAATTTTAATATTTTTGCCATAAATTCAATGGCTGACAAAAATTTCAGCTTTGGATTTGAGCAGACGAAAAAATACGGGCGTAAAATGGGAGCACTTTCACTGGACGGGGAATTTCAGTTTGATGTTGTCAGATCACTTGAAAAGGGTATAGAAGATCAGATAAAAATACCTCCTCTTTCATTATTTTCCGACAAAAAATATGTCAATGCATCTGATATGGTTCAGCTTCTTTTGTCATGGAGAATAATAAACAAAAGAATATCGGTGGAAGATGAGAGGGAAGACTCACAACATTGTAATAATTTAGAATATTTCTGATATGTGTATCTATAATTCCTGCTGTTATTCTTATCAGCATCTTTTTTTTGTATTCTCTTGCGCGGTATTTATTCCGTGTTTAAATCCGTAATAATCCCTTTTTTAACAGATAATCATAATCTCGCTGTTTTTCTTTCCCTGATAAAGATTTTTTTCTGCTGCCTTTCCTGAGTAAAAAATCTCCTTTGAAAACTGACTTCTCCTTATAATCTGCCTCTCACCCGCTGCTCTTTCTGCAATGTTCTGGAATGTATCTGACATAATTTTCGAATCTGGCACACACATATAATGCAGTAATCCGTGTGGTGTGAAAGTGTATTTTAAATAAGTAATTCAGCAAAAATCATGCCGGCAGAATCCGACATCACTATAACCAAATATGATCAAAAATGTAGACATCAGGAAAATATAAGGGGTGTATAAATAATATGCTTAAAGTTGAAGATCTTCATGTTGAAGTGGAGGGAAAAGAAGTCCTCCATGATGTGAATCTGAATATAGAGGAAGGAGAGACGCATGTTCTTATGGGCCCTAACGGTTCCGGAAAGACCACTCTTCTCCGTTCCATAATGGGTTTTTCCGGTTATAAAATAACCAATGGGAGTATTATTTTCAAGGGCCGTGATGTTACTGACGTTCCTCTTTATGAGAGGGCAAGATATGGCATGGGGATGATGTTTCAGCGTCCCCCTACAATATCCGGTCTCAAACTTGGAAAACTCTTAACGGCTGTTTCAGGAAGCAGGCCTGAAAATATCGGGAAGTTTGCATCGCAGATGAATATGGCAGACTTTCTTGAGAGGGATGTAAACGCCGGTTTTTCAGGCGGTGAGATCAAAAGAAGCGAGGTCTTACAACTTTCGATTCAGAATCCGGATTTTGTCATGCTTGACGAACCTGAAAGTGGTGTGGATCTTGAAAACATATCATTAATCGGGAAGTCTATTGCACAGCTTGTGGAAAAAGACAGGCATATTGTGGATCGTCACAAATCCGGGCTTATTATAACACATACCGGATACATACTTGATTACATCGAGGCAGATGCCGGACACATGCTCTGCGACGGCGAGATAAAGTGTCACGGCAACCCGCGTGAGATTTTAAAGTTAATACAGGAAAAAGGATATATGGAGTGCATAAGATGCCAGAAGATTTGATTACTTCAATATCCGCAGAGGATAAAGAACGTCTTGAGATGTCAGGTATTGAGATCGATGAGGAGAACAGATCAGGCAGTTTTATTCAGACAGATCAGCATATCCACCACTCTGCGTCAAAGATTGAAGGCATAGAGATGCTTCCAATTGATATTGCGCTTAAAAAATATGACTGGCTTGAAGATAAAGTCTGGAATCTTGTAAAGCGTGACAAGGACGAATACACGCAGTTTGTTTCCGACAGGGAGGATGCAGAAGGTCCCCGCGGGTTTGTGGTCATTGCAAGAAAGGGGAGCAAAAATATCTTTCCGCTTCAGTCCTGTCTTTTCATGCAGAATGCCGAGATACAGACTGTTCACAATATAATAATTGCAGAGGAGGGTGCCGAGCTTCATCTGATAACCGGGTGTACAAGCAGTCTCGGAAGGGAAAAGGGAACCCATTACGGCATAACCGAGATATATGTCGGAAAAGATGCACTTGTCAGCAATACCATGATTCACACCTGGGGGGAGAACATCAGGGTCCTTCCAAGGAGTGCAACTGTTGTTGAAGAGAACGGAACATTCCTCTCAAACTATGTAAGCATGAATCCGGTCGGCTATGTTCAGATGTATCCTGTTGCAGACCTCATTGGAAAAAATGCGGTTGCAAGGTTTAACTCAATGGTTGTCGCCCAAAAAGGTTCGGAGCTTGATATGGGCCAGCGGGCAATATTAAATGCCGAAGGTGCAAGTGCCGAGCTGATATCCCGCCTAATTACAACAGGCGGAGAGGCAGTATCACGTTCTCATATAATCGGTGCTGCGCCGGGTACTAAAGGTCATATTGAATGTAAAGGCCTTATATTAAAGGACGGGACTATCCATGCCGTTCCCGAGATTGAAGGGCGTCTTACAAATACAGAGCTCTCACATGAAGCAGCTGTCGGAAAGATTGCAAGAGATGAGATAGAGTATTTAATGGCAAGAGGTCTTGATGAGGAAGAGGCAACGGCTACAATCATCCGCGGTTTCCTGGATGTCAGAATAAAAGGCCTTCCGGAATCTCTCCAGAAAAAGATTGATGCGGCGATTGATGCAGCTGAGTCAGGTTTTTAAATATTACACACTTCTTTTTATTACATGGCCTTCTACGACATCACCCGTGAATTATCCGAAAAAACGATAATTTATCCTGGTGATCCTGAAATTGAGATAAAAACCCTTGATTTTCAGGGATGCAGGGTTTCTGAGGTGAAATTTTCAACTCACAGCGGGACTCATATTGATGCCCCTTCACATTATCTGAAGTCTGCAATGACGGTCGATAAGATTCCTCCCGGGGTCTTGATGGGGGAAGCAAGGGTTATTGATCTGACTTCTTTAGAGGGCTCAATAGGAAGATATGATTTCAAAGGAAAACTTCTGGGTTCTAAAAGGATTATTTTAAAGACTGCATACTCGGGGACGAAGACTTTTGAGGAGAACTATCCTCACTTAACAGCGGAGGCTGCGAATTACTTAAAAGATCAGGGTGTCTTTCTTCTTGGAATCGATTCGCCGTCTATAGAGTCTTTTTCAGGCGATGGAAGTGTGCACAAAATTCTTCTGGAGAACAATACTGTAATCATTGAGCTCCTGGATCTCTCACTTGTAAATGAGGGTCTCTACAAAATCATTGCCCTTCCTCTCAGGCTGAAGGGTCTTGACGGCTCTCCTGCGAGGGTGATACTCTCAGAAATATAAAAAATTCATGAAATGAATGTTTCATATAATAACTGATATGATGGTGAGAAAATGAGCATAATAACTGACGCTGTAAAAAAACTGGAGGATAAAATCTCGGGAAGCGGCTGTGATCACGGGACTGTTTCCCTGAAAAAAACTCCTGAATGCAAAACCTGTCCTTTTGTAGAAGGTGAATGTATTACAGTTGAATACGGTGGGAAAAACTGTGAGCTGGCAACTTCTCATCCTCTTGAGGTTGCAACAAAGATCTCGTTTATGTATGGAAAGTCCCTGAATACGCCTGTTCAGAGGACTGCGGCATGTGCGATAATAAATGTCCTTTCAAATTTCATGTGTTTTATGAGAATTGCAAGAGCATGCGATGAAAGTTCACATGCTGACTGCTTAAATGAACTAAAAAACGAGATCGGCGAAAGCAAAGTCTATCTTAACGGGAATCTCCCCGGGCTTTTTAAAAAAATAGAAGGAAGTGTTGTTGACACCCCGGATGATGCGGATATAATAATTGTATCAGGTGACGGTCTTTTTGATGATGAAAAACTTGCAATAACTGAGAAGTACAGAGAGATTAAAAGGCTTATTTTTACAGGTCCTGCGACAGCAGGAGTCTGCCTGTTGGAAAATCTTGAACACTGGTGCCCTTATGGAAAAAGATAATTCCGCTTTTAAAATCCGGAATCTTTAGCCGAATCTTCTTTTAAACTGACTGATTTTCCGGTTAGAGAAATAGTTTTTACCAATTTATATCTTCTATTAAACAGAAAAGATTTAACATGCTTTTTGGTTCATCAGGAATCAGACGTAAATTCAATAAGGATCTTCTTTCTATCTCTCTGGATATCGGCCTTGTGGTGGCAGAGCCTGACAGGAAAATAGTTGTTGGACGGGATGCAAGAACAACCGGTAAGATACTTCAGAACGCCTTTATGGCAGGTTGCCTTTATTCGGGCGCCTATGTATGCGACGGTGGTATTGCTCCTACTCCCACAGTTGCATACGCTGCAAAAAAAAGGGATGCCGGATGCTGCATCACTGCATCGCATAATCCTGAAGAGTACAACGGATTAAAGCTGATAAATCCCGATGGTTCTGCATTTACAAAAAAGCAGCAGAGTGAGATTGAGAAATCACTATCCGTCAGCAGAGATGCAGACTGGAAATCTCAGGGCGAAATCAGAACAGAGGATATAATCACCCCTCACATGGATGCAATTTTAGATTCAGTCTCAATATGCCGTGAGATAAAAATGGTTCTGGACTGTGGCGGAGGTGCCGGGAGTATGATAACCCCTAAGCTTTTAAAATCAGCCGGAGTTTTAACACGTTGCATAAACTGCAACGTAAACGGTAGATTCCCGAGACCTTCAGAGCCTCTTGAGACAAATCTCCCCTATATCAGAAATATGGTAATAAAGACCGGTTCTGAGGGTGCTGTCATTCATGATGGTGATGCCGACCGTTTTATGGCGTTTGATGATAAGGGCCGCTACATCGGGGGGGATCATATGCTGATGCTCTTCTCTGAATATACAGGGGCAAAGAAAGTCGTAACGACATCTGATGCATCAATGGCAATTGAGGAGATTGCAGAAGTTCACAGAACGCCTGTTGGGGACTCATATGTTTCTGAAGAGCTGCTTTCCTGGGGTGATTTTGGCGGAGAGCCTTCAGGCAGCTGGTTATTCCCAAAACACTCTCTGTGCCCTGACGGGATATATGCCGCAGCTCTTTTCTGCAGTATCGCAGCCGAAAATAAAGTATCAGGTCTGATTGATGAGATGCCGGATTATCCGATTTTAAGACGCTCATATATGTGCAAAAATGCGAAAGAGGTTTTAAAAATTCTCGGTGCCAAAATTCCGACAGATGGCATAAGAATTGAAGATGAAGATGGATGGTGTCTGATAAGGGCAAGCGGCACTGAACCCAAGGTGAGAATTACAGCTGAAGGAAAGACAAAAGAGGCTGCTAAACAGATGGAGGGGAAGGGGTATAATCTTCTTAAATTAGCAGGGAAAAAATATAAACAATCAGAATAGAGGTCTTTTAACAATGGAATGTGTTATTTTAGCCGCAGGGGAAGGGAAGAGGATGAGGCCTCTAACAGCATCAAAACCCAAAGTGATGCTTCCTGTGGCAAACAGGCCCATGCTTGAACATCTTATCCTTGCAGTCCGTGATACCGGGACTCTTGATTTTGTTTTTGTTGTGGGTTATCATGAACAGGAGATAAGAGATCATTTCGGTGACGGCTCAAAATTTGGAATAAGAATAAAATATACAACACAGAGACGTCAGATGGGTACAGCCGATGCACTTCTGGCAGCAGAAGGTCTTGTAACCGGCAGATTCCTCCTTTTAAACGGGGATATGATACTGAAAAATGAAGATATAAAAAATTTCAGCTCGCAGACGGCACCATGTGTCGGGACATTTGAGAGCAGTCATCCCGAGGATTTCGGGGTTATAACATCTGAAGGAAATATTGTTACAGGTCTTTTGGAAAAGTCAAAAAACCCTCCGGGAAATATCATAAATGCCGGAATATATCTGTTTGATGCGGAGATATTTGAAATAATAAAAGGTCTTTCCCTTTCCGAAAGAGGAGAATATGAGCTTACCGATGCTCTTTTAGGTTACATTTCAGAAAGGAGACTTTCATCATGTCTTCTCTCTTCATGGTGTGATATTGGAGAGCCGTGGAATCTTCTGGATGCAAACGAGTCTCTGATGCAGTTTTTTTCAGATGACATATCCGGCACAGTTGAGGAAGGTATCTTTATTAAAGGGCCTCTTGTTCTGGGGAAAGGAAGCATCATAAAATCAGGGACATATATCGAAGGCCCCTGTATGATAGGGGACAATTGTGTTGTCGGCCCGCATGCATATATCAGAGGCTGCACTGCAATCGGTGACGGATGCCATATCGGTCATTCTGTTGAGATAAAAAATTCAGTTGTGTTCAGTGATACGAAAATACCGCATTTCAATTATGTGGGCGACAGCGTTATAGGCTCGGGATGCAACTTCGGTGCCGGAACAAAGATTGCAAATCTCCGTCATGACAGAAAGAATGTGAAAGTCTCCGGAAGGGACACAAAGAGGCGGAAATTCGGTGCGGTTGTAGGTGATTGTGTGCAGCTTGGCATAAACTGTTCTGTGAACACCGGAACTATAATTGGAAGCGGGGTCGCAGCAGCGCCCGGTTCATATATTGAGGGGAATGTAGATGATGATGCAAAGATTGGAAGGTGAAATTTAATATGCAGGCAGTTATTCTTGCAGGCGGCGAGGGGTACAGGCTAAGGCCTCTTACAAGGAGTCAGCCAAAAGTGATGATTCCTGTGGCAAACCGGCCAATAATTGACTACGTTATTGAATCACTTGTGGAAAACGGGATTCGCGATATAATTGTGGTTGCCGGATACAGGCGCGAGCAGCTGATACGATATCTAAACGGACTAGATATTGATATTAAGGTTGCCGTTCAGAAAAAGCAGCTTGGTGCTGCCGATGCATTAAGAAGTGCGGGGAATCTTATTACTGGCGATTTTCTTCTCCTTCCCGGTGATAATTACATCGATTCCGAGTCAGTATCACGGATTAAATGTGAGAAAAATGCGATGCTTGTTGCAAAGCACCCCTATCCTTCCAATTACGGGGTTGTGGATATAGATGGCGGCTTTGTAAAAGGGATAGTCGAAAAACCTGATGTATCGGGAGATATGACTGTCAGTACAGGAATATTTTCTCTCACCAGAGACTTTTTTGACTACCCTGTTCAGTGCCAGATTCCTGATATAATTGTTCTGATGGCAAAAAGGGGACTTAAAATAAAGGCAATCCCTGCGTCCGGATGGCATGATGCTGTTTACCCCTGGGATCTTTTAATGATGAATAAACTGACGCTGGAATCAGTTGAAAATTATGTTTCAGGTGAAATCAGCCGCAACAGTGTTGTTTCAGGCAGGGTTTCAGTTGGCAGGGGGACTGTTATCAGTCCGTTTGCTGTTATCAAAGGCCCTGTTGTAATCGGGCAGGACTCATATGTCGGTCCTCACACGTGCATAATGCCGGGGACATCTGTTGGTTCAAGGGTTAAAATCGAGCCGTTCTCATATCTGGAAAATTCTCTTATTATGGATGATGTCACAATTGGTTCACATTCCAGAATTAAGGATTCGGTAATTGGTGAAGGTGCAAATATTGCTGATCATACTTCCACAGTTTCGGGAAGATATCTTATTGAGTCCGAAGGAGGTGTTGTGAAAGGGAATTTTGGTGCTGTAATAGGCGAAGGAACCTGCTCTGCTCCCTATACCGTATATAAACACTGTGTGGTCGGGAACATGTCCTCAATTGAGGAGGGCAGGGTAATAGAGGGTAATCTGCCCGATAATACAATTGTCAGATAAGTGATACAATGTGTGGAATTGTCGGTTATATCGGAAGGCGGAATGCAGCACCTGTTGTTGTTGAGGGTTTAAAGAGACTTGAGTACCGTGGTTATGACTCATTTGGTATTGCAACAGCAGATAACTGTGTGAATATTACAAAAAAGCAGGGAAGAATATCCGAGTCCGGAAAAGACGTATCCCTGCTCTCCGGCAAAACCGGGATAGGTCATACCAGGTGGGCAACTCACGGTGTTCCAAATGACATCAATGCCCATCCCCATACTGACTGCAGTGGTAATATTGCAATTGTTCACAACGGAATTATAGAAAATTATGTTGATCTCAGACGTTCTCTTACAAAAGAAGGGCATATATTCAGGTCGGATACTGACAGTGAGGTAATTGCCCATCTTATTGAGAAATATTACAAAGGGGATTTATTGGATGCAGTCTTTTCTGCCGTTTCTCATCTGAAAGGAGCTTATGCATTTCTTGCAGTCTGCGGCAGTGAAAACCGGATAATTGCGGCCAGAAACCAAAGCCCCCTTGTACTGGGGGAGGGTGACGGCGAGATGTTTGCATCGTCTGATATGACGCCTGTTTTGGAATACACCCAGAAGATAGTATTTTTGGAAGACGGCGATGTTGCAGATTTAAGGGACCTTGGTGTCACTATCTATAACGATCAGAAAATTGTCAAAAGACTTCCCGAGCTTGTCGAATGGGATTTTGAATCAGCGAAGAAAGGCGGTTTTGATCATTTCATGCAAAAGGAGATATTCGAGCAGCCTGATGTCTTCTTCAACAGTTTTAACTCTGAAATTGATGAAAATGCAGTTTTGAAACTTAAAAATGCCTCCCTTATTACCGTTGTTGCATGCGGGTCTTCGTATCATGCCGGAATGATATTCCGCTATATGATGGAGAAATACTGCAAAATTCCGGTAAGGGTTGAGATTGCCTCGGAATTTTTAAATTTCACTCCCTGCCGTGACTCTGTAATGATTGCGGTTACACAGTCGGGAGAGACTGCGGACACACTTGCGGCTTTAAAGTCTGCAAAATCTGATGACTGCACAACTTTTGCTATAACAAATGTATTGGGAAGCTCGGTTACAAGGATAGCTGAAAATGTGCTCTATACCCGGGCAGGTCCCGAGATCAGTGTTGCGGCTACAAAATCTTTTATTGCGCAGGTTGCTGTTTTATTAAGGATAGTCTCCCTTCTGTGCGAGGATAGTCCTGAGGATGATTTTTTTGGCATACATCCTGTCATGGAAGAGGCACTACTTTTTGATGCCGAACCTGCGGCCCGGATTTGCAAGGATGCAAACAGCCTTTTCTTTATCGGAAGAGGTGTATTCTATCCGGTATCTCTGGAGGGTGCACTGAAGATGAAGGAGATAACATATATTCATGCCGAAGGCTACCCTGCAGGAGAGTTAAAGCACGGGCCTTTCTCTCTTCTTTCTGAAGATACGCCGGTAATAGCGGTGTGCACCGCAGATGAATCATATCCTGTGATGATGTCTAATATAAAAGAGATCAAGGCAAGGGGGGCGCCTGTAATAGGAATCGGTTCGGCAGGAGACATTGATCTTGAAGAGATCTGTGATCTGTATATTCCGCTCCCCAAATCATCCCGGATATGTGAGATAATAACGGCGACTGTTATTCTTCAGCTCCTTGCATACAAAACTGCTGTCCTTCTGGGAAGGGATATTGACAAGCCGAGAAATCTTGCAAAAAGCGTGACCGTAATTTAAAAAAAGGTTCAGGAGATAAACCTGATACCTGTGTTGTCAACTTTTGTCTCCAGTGCAATCTCAAGACCTGCATCTTTTATTATTCCCAAAACCTCTTTTCTTTCTTTTCCGGTTATTACTGCAATTGAAGGGCCGACCGAGCTCATCCCGACAAATTCAAGACCTGCAGCTTTTAATTTACCCATATAGTAATAGATCTCAAATGAGTTGTGCTCAACTTCGGCCCGTTTTGAGCCCCTGAAATCTATCTCCCATATGATGTCGCCTGCTCTTTTTAAGTCGTTATTATGCAGTGCAGGAATTAAGTCCATTAAAACCATGTATGCCTTGAGCTCTCTGTCCCTGTAATCAAGAGTTCTCGCCCTGTTCATCAGAAGTTTAAACTCTTCATCTCCTGCAGCGTTTGCCTCGGTCGGGGGAATTATGATATAAACATTTTTTTCTTCCGCAAAACTGTGGTGATGAACTAGTGTCAGTTCATCGCCCATTATGGCCATTCCCCCGTAGGTTGCCGCAGCAGGCCCGACTCCTGTTTCAAATCCGCCGATGATCCCTCCGTCTGTTGTCTCTTCAACGTAATTATGTCCTATAAGGAGCCTTATTTCTTCAAAAGACAGGGGACTTCCCAAAGCTTTGTTCATGGCATGTCCTACTGCAAGCATGACAGACCCTGTTGATCCAAAGCCGACATGCTTTTTTTCATGGTCTCTGACACAGATTTTAAACCCGCCGGAATATCCTGTAACCTTTCTGAAAACTTCTGTAAAATGCTTTATGATAGGCTCTCTTGAAAAGTCAATCTCGGTTTTAGAACCAGTGCATTCAACAACTGCGGTTGTATAAATCTGAATTGCAAAACCTATTCCGCCTCCTCCGGGTCTGTCAGGTGAAAAACGGTTCATGTCAAGAACTGTCAGGTGTATTCTTGCCGGAACTTTTACCTCTACCGGGTTTTTATCCGGTTTTAGACTGAAATTTTTCTTATCGATACCAAGGGTATGGATATTCTCACCAACACTGAACGGTGAAAATTCATACTCAACAAGATCCAGGTCT
>NZ_JBSREC010000090.1:0-15754 GCF_055145805.1 Methanomicrobium sp.
CTATTGCCTGGGCAGCATCGCTGCCTACTCTCTCTGCTCCGTGCTTTTTTGCAATCCTTACGACTGCTGCAATTGGTAGATCATTTGCCATTTTTAATTCCACCTCAAATGAAAGTATATCGGTGAATATATATACTTTTTGGGAAAAAAACCCGTTTTTACCTTTCAAAACACTAATTGTGTGATTTATGTCAATTTTTCAATATTTTTTTGCGTAAAGTGTGATCTGGTAATATCTCGTGTTTTAGTCGGTTTAAGGGCTAAAAGCGCTCTCCTGGGGGTTTTTATTTTTTTATAAGAGAAATGGCGAGTAAAATCGCATTGGAATAATCAATGGCGGCGCGCGATGTATCGACGAATATTTTGTCGATATTTACTACCGGTGCACCATGGGAATATCCCTCCCCGAGAAGGCAAAGAGTCCTGAATATAAGGTTTCCCGATATGCCGTCCGGTGCGATAATAATTCCATGTGTTTTTATGGCATCTTCAATCAATATCTCGCAGTTGTCAGACCCTGTAAGCTGTGCTATCTCCTCAGCATCATGTATTGTTCTGTCGACTGTGTTATGACGCCCTATATCACCTGTACGTCCGCCTGAGAGGACTGCGACTTTCCGGCTAATCCCTAATTTTTCTGCAAGAGGTTTTGAAGCCCTGATGAAGTCTGTCTTCTCTTCAATGCTCCATCCCTCATCGACACCAACAGGTGCAAGAAGGAATTTTTTCCCGGCGGCTGTTTCAAGGAGTGCTACACGGCTGAGGCTTTTTACTCCTGCTTTTTGCTTTAGGGTTTTTAATGTGGAATTTGCAGACAGTGTGCCGCGAACTGCTGCATCAATTCTTCCTGTATAAAGAGCGTTTATCAGATCTTCTCCGGGAGTTTTAGATATTTCGTATTCAATACCTTCATAGATTTTTTCAGGTATCTCTCTGGAAAAAATGACAATATCTGCCTTATCTTTGACTCTTTCCAGACTCTTCTGAACCTTAATGAGATCTTTATCCACACCGATTCCGATTATCATCCGGGCCACCCTTAAAGTTTAGTCAAAAAGACCCATAATGCCTTCTTTTGTGAGATCAAAAACAGAACTTTCTTTTTTATTGTATTTTATCGTCAGATTTTGTGAGTTATTGACTGAACCTATGTCTGCCGCAGTCATGGCAACACCGGAGAACAGCGATATGACCTCTTCTACATTCTCCTCTTTTGCGGTGACGATAAATCCCATTCCCGGATACATACGCACCCACTGTGAGAAAGGAATGCCTAAATCATCAAGATCCGGTGTTGGAATATTTTCAAGTTCTATCTCCGCACCTGCACTGCTTGTCTCAAGAAGCATACCGAGAGTCCCGATAACACCCGGGTTGCTGATATCCTTTCCTGCAGTGAGGAGATGTTTTTTACCCAGTTCCTGCATCACCGCAATCTGGCTTCTCACTTCTTCTTTTGTCCTTATGGTTGCGGAATCCCAGTTGAGAGCACATGAGGGATGAACCCTGCCTTTTAAGTCAATTGCCGCAATAACCCTGTCGCCGGGCTTTGCAGTGTGTGAAAATATTGCATCCTCAATTTTTACAATACCCATAATAGCAACGTCAATTGCCGAGAACTGAGTGTCCGGATGAAGATGGCCGCCGACTATAGGGACGCCAAACTTTTTTGACGCATCTGCCATTCCACGCAAAACCTCATGGCATATCTTTTCGTTCTGTATCGAAAGAATGTCAACCATGGCAAGTGGTCTTCCTCCCATAGCTGCAATATCGTGGACATTTACAAGAACCGAGCAGAAACCGGCCCAGTAGGGGTCGGCCTCCATTAACATACTCCATATGCCGTCAGCAGCAAGAAGAATTCCTTCATCATTATTTTTTATGAGTGCGGCATCCTCTCCAAATGATACAACAACATCATCCGAGTCAAGCCTGAGGCAGTGGATAATCTCACCTATGGCATGCTTCCTTGTAACGCCTGCGTATTCCCTGACTGCTTTTGCAATCGATTCTGTGGAACAGTTTTCCTCCACAATTAACACCAACTAAAGTACTTTTTTGATTTTGCACACAATAAAATATAGTCTGCGATCTTGATTTTACTGAAAGTATCTGTCTGACTATTGTTTTTCATCAAAAAAAGTCTGTTTTATCGGGGGTTCACTTTTTTAAAGCAGAACAATCGTAACATCCGGACGTCGATTTGGAATTAATCTGATTCCTGGCCGATAAAATATGAAAATTTATTCCTTTATGTATTAATTGCCGGATTATTACCGTTCATTAAATTACTGTCGGATGTAAATATATTATGTAACAATATGCAGGACTGGGTAGAGAAGTACAGGCCGAAATCCCTGCAGGATATTGTGGGCAACAAGCAGATTGTCCGCCATATGGCTGAATGGGCAGGAAAATGGGAGGCTGGCAAACCTCCGCTTTTAATATATGGAAAACCGGGTACAGGAAAGACCTCTTCAGCCTATGCCCTTGCAAATGATATGAACTGGGAGGTTGTTGAGTTAAATGCCAGTGACCAGAGGACAAAAGGGATAATTGAGAGGATCGCAGGTTCAACTGCGACCACAATGAGCCTTACCGGAGCCTCAAGGAAGCTTCTTTTGCTTGATGAGGCCGACAACCTCCACGGCACCGCAGACAGGGGAGGGGCGCGTGCAATAATGGATGTAATCAAGAATTCGCGGCAGCCGATAATTCTGATTGCAAACGATATATACGGCGTTGCAAAAGAGCTCAAATTTCTATGTGAGCCGGTTCAGTTCAGGGCTCTTCAGGCAAGAAGCATAGTTCCGCATCTGAAATACATCTGCTCTAAAGAGAATAAGAAATGCAGTGACGAGGCGTTAACAGAGATTGCCGAGAGTTCGTCCGGGGATATGAGATCTGCTATAAACATGCTTTATGCCGCAGGTATCGGGACAGAGAATCTTACGTCTGATGACGTGAACACTGCAAAAAAAGATGAAAGATCAACAATCTTTGAGCTTGTAGGTGCTGTTCTAAAGGGGAGGGAGGATAAGCGTTTAATGGAGATCTCCTATGAACTTTCGGATACCCCTGACGCAATGGAACAGTGGATAGAGGGATCTCTGGGACAGATAAAGGACATAAGCAAACGTGCAGAGGCGTACAGGTATCTCTCGCTCGCTGATGAGTTCATTGGAAGAACCTACAGGAGACAGTATTACACACTCTGGAGGTATGCAACGTCAATTATGGTTCTCGGAACGGCATCAGCGGCAGGTGGTGCAGGAGTGACTGACAGAATCATGCCACCTTCCAGATGGGGCCTGATGTCGCGTGGAAAGAAGCAGAAGGCGATAAGACAGTTTGTTTTAAATAAATTATCCTCTGCATATCATGTTCCGGAGGACACATTAAGGGACGACTATTTAAAGCCTGTATCAATTATGGCAGACCGCGACCCGTTATCCTTTGCAAAGGAGCTTTCACTTGACAAGGATGAACTTGATTTTTTCATCCATGATAAAACCCGGTCATCGGATGTCATAAAGGAAATTAAAAAGGAAGAGCGTGAGGCGGAAAAAAGGGATAAAAAGGCGAAAAAAGATTCAAAAAAGAAGATAGTCACGCTGGAAAAACCGGCCGTTGCCGCTGAAATTCCGTCAGGAGATAATAGTATAATGACTCCCGCGGAGGCCGGAATGGAAGAGAAAAAACCGGAAGACACTGAGAAAAAGCCCCCGCAGACACAATCCACTCTCTTTTCATTCTGATTTTACGTGAATGTATTTGTGGAAATATTTTTAATTTTATTCAGGGCTTATAATAACGCCTGAGAATCACACCGCAGTCGATTATCTCTCCGCCGCTTTCGTAAATTTCGTTTCCAAGATGATATACTATAAGCTCTGCTCCTGCATCTTTTGCAATCGCAATAAGGGAGGGTATCATCTCAATTCCCGGGCGGACAGAATAAATAAGCTCTGATCCTCTGTAAAAATTAAAATCCGGTGCAAATATATCATCTGTCTGAAATAAAATTCCATAGTCAGGGAGATCTTCCTTTATGTCGGAGGCCTTTATTTTGTAGCCTTTATCTTTTAGTTTCTGTGCAATATATGGATTTTTACCGATTCCAATCTCAATTATCTTTGTTTTTTTAGGATAGTGCAGCAGATAACTGCAGAACGCCTCTTCAATACCCTTATGGTTTTCCATTGCTTATCTTATTCATAAATGAGTGTCCTTATTTTTTGGGATAATGATGTGCCTTTAGGTCTCCAGCAGCCGGTGGTGAGAATGATATCCGATGTCATTGATATGCCTGTTTTTGCTGAAGATAACCCCGTTATGCTCCGTGGATTTGATCGTTCAAGAAATCAGAACGATGCAAGCAAAATACTGGGGGACATGCAGGATTTCTATACACGCAGAATGGGATGCGGGGACTCGATTCTTATTGTCACAGGAAAAGACCTCTATATCAGAGGCAGGGACTTTGTATTTGGTCTTGCAAGACCTGGTGTCAATGTATCAATAGTCTCGGCAGCAAGGTTATGCAACAGCTGGTACGGGCGTGAAGATCTTGACAGTGACTTAATGGACAGGCTTGTTAAGGAGGGGACGCATGAACTTTGTCACTGTATGGGTCTTGACCACTGTGATGACCCTGAATGCATTATGTTTTATCCTCAGACTCTTGACGAACTGGACCGTAAAAAGAAGATGCTCTGTCCTAAATGCAGTGAGAGCCTAAACATCTTTAAATTCTCTGACTGATCTGGTTTCATATTTTTTTAAGATTCAGAATGATAATATGGTAAAATCAGTTTTTTTTTGATTTTTAGCACTATAGTTTATAAATCAAAAACCCGTTAATTTTTACAAGGATCTTAACCGGGTATTGGATGAATTCACGTTTTTATGATATGCTGTCGCTTATAGGGGCTGTTTTGATAGTAGTCGTCATTGCATTTGTAATGAAGCCCGGCCTTTTTACAGACACTTTTGGAGAGCAGGAAGTGGCTGTAAAAACAGAATATCCTGATATGTCAGACGTGCCTGTTGTTTTCATAAATGAGTCTGTATATTCTTCATATCAGGATAAAATCTTTACAAAAGAGGATCAGATGTGGCTGCTTGCAAGCAGAATTTCCGGTGCGATGGACTATTATCTGCCAGAAACAAGGAATTTTGCGGCACGATATATTCCAAAGGATAACAGCGGGGAATTTACAATATCGCAGGCTTCTGATATATGGGATGGTGTTACGGGGGAATGGATATATCAGGATGACCCTGCAGGTATCTGGGATGTTTCTTCCGCAGGCAGGACTATAAACACAGGTCTGACGGGTGATTCAAATGACTTTGCGATATTTATTGCATCTCTTATAAAATCCATAGGAGGACAGGCAAGAATCAAGGTTGCGCAGAGTCCTCAGACAGGAGAGCATGCCTATGCCGAGTTGTACCTTGGAAACGGCGATGATTTCAATACAAAGGTAATAAACTCTGAAGCGTTGTCTTCCTTGAAGGCAGAGTATCCTTATGCATTTGCAAATGATCCTTCCGGCCTTAATGTCTTTAAATATAAATCAGGCAGTATCTGTTCTGGAGATTCATGCTGGAACTATGTAAAACCGTTTAAATCCATATTAAACGAACCGGAAAAATATGGAGAAATGGTTTATGAATATCCGAAACTTATAGAATATCTTCTGCTTTTTCCTGATACAAATGAAATAGAGCTTCAGATTATGTATCTGAAATTCCGATACAGCGGATACAGCAGTTATTCTCCGGAGGTTTTTACTCTCAGGGATATATCCTATTCCTCTGAATTTGAAAAGAACGGTGATAAGACATACTGGCTTAAATTTGACCGGCTTGGGAGATATCCGGGTGATGACTATTACAGTGACACCGGGTATGCCAAAGTTTTTTATTCCGATTCTTCATGGGACGATATAAGATTTGAAACCCTTTACGGATAAGAAAAAAGATCTGATTTTCGACTGATTTTTTTTTATATTTCATGCTTTATGTGTTTTATCTGATAGTCCGGTTTCTGCATGAAATCTAAAATTTCTATGATTAAATATCTATATATCTTAAAAAATCAGATTATGTCAATGGAATGAGGCGGGATTTTAGTGTTATCAAGTACGGGGCAATAGTACTTCTTCTGTCGGCAGTCCTGGCTGTAATACTAATTTCAGGTGCTGCAGATGCTGATTTTGCACAAAATACAGGGATGTTTGAAACTGAATCTGCATCATATGAGCAGAAGCTCTCCCTTATCTATTCAGACGCCGCCGAGTCTGAAAATCCTGCAGTATTATCTTTTGCATATCTGAGGATATCACCTCAAAATGCCGGGAATTATTCTGTTGCACAGGCCTGCGATCTATGGGATTTTACTAACAAAAACTGGATCATAATAAGTGATCCAAGAGGGCCTGAGTATGTATCATCCACAACAGGAACCATAAAGGCAGGAATGAGGGGCGACTGTGATGATTACTCTGTTTTTTTATCATCCCTGATAACGTCTGTCGGAGGCAGATGCAGAATTGTTACGGCACAGGGGATGGATAACACACCCGGTCATGCATATCCTGAACTGTTCATTGGCTATAATGAGTCTGAGGTAAAGGATTTATGCAAATTTATAACGGCAAGATACGGGTGCGACAAGGTTTACTACAGTTTCAACGGCGAGGACGGAAAAACAGCATACTGGCTGAATCTTGACTGGATAATTCCCAAGGTTTTCGGACCTGATTACTATACATATGGAAATACCAATGCTGAGATAGAAATGTATCATCCGGGAAGAGTGTATTATCCTCCGGATTCTGTTACCCTTTATTATGGAGACGGAACCTGGAATAAGGATTCACCTGGTCACGGCTATTTTGTGCGAAAGTTTGGAGTGGATACCCTCAATGTTTTGTAAACGTCTTCTGACTGTTGCTGCTTTAGTGTCCCTGGCACTTTTTTGTGTTATGGTTACCGGATGTACATCTGGAGAGGATTCCTGCAACGTAACTTTGTCTGAGATAAATTCTATTGAAAATTCTGCAAACGGACGTCTTAAAACAATGGATTTTTCCAGTCCGGATGAGTTCACCTCTGCACAGGCGGTGGCCTCTAAAAATCAGTATCTTGATGCACTGGCTATTCTTACATCCGGTAATGTTGAAGGTTGTATTTCAGATTCAAAATACAAAAACATGGTCCGTTCACTTGAGTTAAAGTATAAATTTCTTGATATGTATATAAGATTTGGAGAGGCCGAAGAGAGAATTTCGATGTTACTTACTAAAAATTATCCTGAATTTCAGAAGGATTTAAAAGAGATAATGACTGAACTTGAGAATTTCAGGTATGAGATTAAAACCCTTCAGATAACTGCTGATAACATTGATGCCTCGCAGCTTGACCCTGCAAATCAGAATATGATCTCTGTTGTTGAAAATGACCTCGATATTGTTCGTTTAAAGACAGACAGGTACATCTCTTTACTTGTTCCCTATCAGTAATTTTTATTTTATCTGAATGTTTGAAACTTCAATTTTTTTTGGGAATAATTTGCAGGAAAAATCATTTTAACATACACAAATGTCCCTTTTGCGTCATAGAAACCGCCTGAGTTGGAAAAACATTAATGGCTGGCAGCGCTTATAAGTAACATTCATATTATGGACGATTGATATGGGATATTATTCTTCACTTATCAACAGAAAATTCAGGGATGTAGTGGGAAACCGCTATGAAGACGTGCTTAAAGATTACAGGGATTTTCTGCTCACAGAAGAGGAGCTGGTTAGGGATATAAAGAAAATCCTTGTTCCCCTGGATATATTTGTAAAGGAAATTCCCGACGATCTCTATGGACTTTTTGGGATGTATGATGCCGAAATCACCCTTGTTTACATAACAGACAGGGATGTCGTATCCCTGGTCGGAGAGATCCTCGGCGAAGCGGCGGCAAAAGAGTATGTTGAGAAGAAAGAAAGTTACGGGCACTCGCTTCTTGACAAAATCTCAACAGAACTTGAATCAAGAGAAATAAGATCAAAAAACAGGTTATATTCAGGGCATAAATGGGATGATGTGGTAAATCTCTCAGGAGACTATGACCTCGTGGCTGTTTCCAAAAGCTATGGCGGTGGTCGTGGCGACAATAATGAGATCAGTCCTGTCGCACAGAGGCTTGTACAGCAGATGAACACAGCAACGGTTATTTATTAATATTTAGGGAAATTAGATGATTCCAATAGAAACGCTGATAGCAGTAGTCATATTTCTCATCACCTATATACTGATAATCGATGAGAGGATTCACCGTGCTGTTGCTGCAATGGCGGGCGCTGCGGTTTTGGTCTTCATAGGAATTGTTCCGTGGGACAGTCTTTTGGAACAGATTGACTTTGGCACTATCTTCCTTCTGATGGGAATGATGATAATTGTCAATGTTGCAAGCAACAGTGGTCTTTTTGAGTATCTTGCTATAAGGACTGCAAAAGCTGCAAAAGGCAGCCCCATTATGGTTCTAATCCTGTTCTCTCTTGTAACTGCGGTTACAAGTGCATTTCTGGACAATGTAACAACCGTTCTTCTGTTAACACCAATGCTTCTTTACATAGCAAAGGTGATGGACTTAAATCCGATACCATTTTTGCTTGCAGAAATTATAGCGTCAAATGTAGGGGGTATGGCGACACTTATCGGAGATCCGCCAAACATTATGATTGCATCCTCTGCAGGACTCTCATTCAATGAGTTTTTATTCATAATGGGGCCTATTGCATTAGTTGACCTGATTATTGTCCTGGGAATTTTCATCCTGATGTATGGTAAGCAGATGCGGGTTGATAAGGGTGAGAAAGCGGCGATAAAAAAGACGATTGATGCACTTGACGAGCGTGCAGCAATTCGTGATGAGGTTCTGTTTAAAAAGTCAGTAATAACGCTTGTAATCGTTGTCGCACTCTTCTTTATGCACAGCAATATCGGTGAAATACTTCATGTGTTCCTGCCGTTTGTTGATCCGACAATGTCGCTTGAGCCTGCGGAAGTTGCACTTATCGGTGCCGCATTCATTCTTTTCTGGTCAAGAGCAGCACCTGAGATGATCTTTGAGAAGATTGAATGGCCTGCCCTTTTCTTCTTCGGCGGTCTGTTTATCCTTGTAGGAGGGCTTGTAAACACCGGAGTAATCTCTGATCTTGCCCAGTTTTTAATAAACAATGTAAACAACACCGGAGAAGCGATGTTTGTCATTGCATGGTTTGCGGCAATTGCATCTGCAATTGTTGACAATATTCCCCTAACAGCGGCTTTAATACCCCTGATTCATGATGTTGGCGCAACAACGTCTTCGATTGATATATATCCGCTCTGGTGGGCATTGTCTCTTGGTGCATGCCTTGGAGGAAACGGGACAGCAATTGCAGCGTCTGCAAACGTAGTTGTTCTTGGAATAGGAGAGAGAGAAGGAATCAAGATTACATTCATGGATTTCTTAAAGATCGGACTTTTGGTGATGTTTGTCACGGTTGGAGTCGGTCTTGGAATGTTATATCTGATGTTTTAGTAATTTAGGTGTGATAATGAAGATATTAGTTTTATTGGACGGTTCAAAGTGGAGTCAGAAGGCTGCTATGCATGCACTTATGCTTGCAAAGAAAAAAGAAGACTCTGAAGTTGTATTGTTCTCTGTTCTTGACAGGGCGGAAGTGAGGTCTGCCGCCTTTTATCTCTGTAAGCAGAGCAATATGTGTGATATGATAGCTGAGCATGAAGCCAAAATCTGGGGCGATATGAAGAAGAATCTCAGCGACGAGATGGCTGAGATACTTTTAAGCCTGAATAAGGCAGGAATTGAATGTTCACAAAAAATTGTTGAAGGCATGAGATCTGAAGAGATTGTAAAAGAGGCAAATTCCGGTTCCTACACTTTGATTGTTATGGGTGCATTCGGCAAGAAGTCCAACATTCAGGTGGGGACCCTTTACGGTGCGATTGCAAAGGATGTCAGTGTCCCGATACTGGTAATAAAATAATACTTTTTTTGCTCTGCCAACCCTGCTTTTCTGATTTGAAATTAGATTGTTATTCTCAATGTTTTGTAGTATAATTTCTGGAGTAAAACATATTATATTTTAATATAAATCTTAAATGATAATATCTGACAATATGATTAAATCAGTGGTAATATTACCCTTGTCATAATTGTATGAATTCTTCGGGGGAGGAATCAATGCGTAATTCATTATATGTTTTAATTTTTCTAATGCTGGCCGCGATATTTTCATATTCTGTATCAGCATCTGTTTTTAATATTCCTGATATGGATAGAATTCCATCGATTCTTTCTGTTCAGGATGGTAATTACAAAATTTCAGTGCCGGAGACATCATATTCAGCTAATTCTTCTGAACAAAATCCCGAACAATGTATATCTGATTCTCTTCATTCTTTTAAATATAACAAAGATACCGGAATATGGGGTGCATATAATCCCGGACAGGATATATCAGTATCAACAGACGGTTCCGGTTCGTTTTGTTTAGATACGGAAAAAGGCTCATTTTCAATGTCACTTTCCGGTATAGGGCGTCCTGACCTGCTCACATCTCCAGGGGTGGGAGATATCAGATTCGATGGAAGATTCCTTGATTCTGTCCACGAAGGCTTTACCGAATGGTATGTCAACGGCGATGCCGGAATCGAGCACGGCATGACTATCATGTATTCTCCGCCGGGAAAAGGAAAACTCGTTGCCGGTTTTGATGTTACAGGCGAACTTACGCCGTCATCTGACGGGCAGAACATATACTTCTCAGGTGAAAAAGGCCGTGTATTGAAGTACACCGGACTTCGGGCATGGGACTCTGCAGGAAGAGCTCTTGAGACCTCGCTTAACCTTTCGGGAAACACTATCTGCTGGGATATTGACGACGAAGACGCGGTATATCCTGTTACGGTTGATCCGGTTTTCACTCTTGCCGAGACACTATACGGAAGAGCAGTAAGTGACTGTTTTGGTTATTCCGTCTCCGTCTCCGGTGACTATGCAATTTCAGGGGCACCATATAATGACACAGCAGGTGTCGATGCCGGTGTGGCATACATCTACAAAAATGACGGTTCAGACAACTGGGGACTTGTAAAAACACTATATGGAGTAGCAGCAAATGACTGGTTTGGCCGGTCCGTTTCCATCTCCGGTGACTATGCAATTGCAGGTGCACCTATGAATGACACGGCAGATGTTAGTGCCGGTGTGGCATACATCTACAAAAAAGATTTAGGTGGTTCAGACAACTGGGGACTTGTAAAAACACTATATGGGGTAGCAGGAGATGACTGGTTTGGACGGTCCGTTTCCATCTCCGGCGACTATGCAATTGCAGGTGCACCCAGGAATGACACGGCAGGTGACTTTGCCGGTGCGGCATATATCTACAAAAAAGATTTAGGTGGTTCAGACAACTGGGGACTTGTAAAGACACTATCTGGAGTGGCAGCAAATGACTGGTTTGGAAATTCCGTTTCCCTTTCCGATGATTATGGGATTTCAGGGGCACTATATAACGACGTGGCAGCCGGCAATGCCGGTGCGGCATATCTCTACAAAAAAGATTTAGGGGGTTTAGGCAACTGGGGACTTGTAAAGACACTATATGGAGTAGCAAAAGATGACTATTTTGGAAATTCCGTTTCCGTTTTCGGTGACTATGCTATTTCAGGGGCATATGGGAATGACACATCAGCAAACTCTGCCGGTGTGGCATACATCTTCAAAAATGACGGTTCAGACAACTGGAATCTTGTAAAAACATTATATGGGGTAGCAGAATTTGACATGTTTGGGAATTCCGTTTCCATTTCCGGTGACTATGCGATTTCGGGGGCATTTGATAATGACACGGCTTTTAGCAATGCCGGTGCGGCATACATCTACAAAAATGACGGTTTAGACAATTGGGGACTTGTAAAAACACTATATGGAGTAGCAAAAGATGACTATTTTGGTTATTCCGTTTCCATCTCCGGCGACTATGCGATTGCAGGGGCATATGGGAATGACACGTCAGGCAGCTCTGCCGGTGCAGTTTATTTGTACACTTTATATCCAATATTCAACTCATTCAGTCCCGCTACAGGCATAAACAATAACAACGCTCTTGCGGTTTCTGTCATCGGCAGCAACTATCACGGGACACCTGTCGTAAAACTCAAAAAAACCGGTGAGACTGATATCACTGCAACCGGTGTGATACTTGCCGGGGATACAGAGATAGACTGCATATTTGACATAAACGGAGCATCTGCCGGTGTCTGGAATGTTGAGATTACAAATCCCAATAGCAGAAGTGTAACCGGTGCAGGTGTTTTCACTGTTATTGCATCTCCTGCTCCTGTTTCTGTTTCTGCCACAACAGGAAGCGCTTCCTCAGACACTGGTTCAAATACCGATACAGGACTCGGAAAGGCAGAGAATCTTGGTCAGGGAGACTCGGCAAGCTTTAAAATTGATAAAGGTGCGGTTTACGAAGTTACGATAATAGCAGGTGAAGATATTCCTGAAGTTATGGTAACAGTCTGTTGTAAACATTCTTTCCCGTGGACAGGTCCGGTTGTCACCGGTATATATGAATACGAGGATGTAAAGGTCTATAAAACCGATGAAAGTTCGCTTTCCGGTGGTTCGTTCAAATTTATGGTGTCAAAATACCGGCTCTCATCAAAAGGGTATACCAAAGGCGACATTGTGATGATGCATTACAACGGCGAGTCATGGGATGAGCTTGTGACAACCTTAATTGACGAAGATTCCGAATATTATTTTTATGAGGCAGAAACTCCCGGATTTTCATGGTTTGCAATCGCCATAGCAGAAGGTTCGACAATTGTTCCTGAAAAGACCTTAGAGGTGACCGAAACGGAAACCGAAATCGAAACGGCTGTTCCCGTTGCGACTGAAACGATTACACCTGCTGCAACTGCATCACATGTTCCGACAGCTGCAGATGCCGGTCAGAGTGAAAGTACATCAGTACTCCTGCCGGCCGGTCTGGCCGGGATTTTGATTGTAGGATTAATAGGGGCAGGAATACGGAATAAAAGACGAAATGAGGAATATCCTGACTGGTGGTATGAGAAAAGAAAATGAGTCTCCTTAAAAGGTTAAATAAATTTTATTCTCACTTCTTTTTTGGGCAATAAGGCCTTTGCTTTTTTAAAATTACTTAGTAAAAAGTTAGATTTTTTATCCTGCTTAAAACAGTTATTTTACAGACGTTTTTGCATCGAGTCAAATAAATATATATACAGCAATGAATAAATATGTGCATTGATGATATTAAATTATAATATTTTAGAAAATGTATTGTATGGGTCTCTCTATGAACAAAAGGTAAATTCGTCTGTTTTTGAGGGATTTTTGAGATGAAATCTAAGGATATTGCAATTGTCGGAATTTGTCTTGCGATTGGTGCAATCCTGAGATTTGCCGCGAACATGTTTCCCGGCGCAATTGTCGGAAACCCGGTAATTGCCCTTTATTGTCTTGCGCTTATTTTGATTCGCCCAAAACTAACGGAAGCTGCCGGAATAGGTCTTGTTGCGGGTGTAATGTCGATGCTTATCAGCCATTCCATATTCCCGCCGGCAAATTTAATATCAGAGCCGCTTGGAGCTATGACATGCACTGCTTTGTACGCGATATTAGGTAATGAAAAAATTACAGCTAAAATTTCTCTGGTTGCCCCTGCAGTGACTACATTTGTGGCAACACTTGTCAGCGGATTTTCGTTTGTTGGAATCTGTATGGTAGTAATGCTTGCATCAATTGTAACAGTTCCCACCGGAACAATAATGGGATTCTTTGCAGCAGTAGCACCTATTGTCGTAATTACAGCAGTCTTCAACTGTATAGTAACTCAGATTCTCTACATTCCTGCAAAGCGGATTGTATCCCGCTAAAAATCTTTTTTTGTTTCATTTTTTCAACCATCTTCGAACAGTTTAATACTGCAATGAACATATATATACATCAAAAGATGAGTGGAGTGTAATTTTTCAGGTGATTTGCAGATGAAGTCAAGGGATATAGCGATAGTAGGAATACTACTTTCAATAGGTGCAATTTTAAGATACCTTTCAAATGTGGTTCCGGGAGCAATCGTTGCAAATCCGATAATTGCCCTGTACTGCCTTGCAATAATTTTGATTGTACCAAAGATAAAAGACGCAATTGGAATAGGAATAGTTGCAGGTATATTATCGGCTCTGATCAGCCATTCCATATTTCCGCCAGCAAACTTAATATCCGAGCCTCTGGGCGCTATGGTCTGTCTTCTTGTATACATTTTCCTGAGAGGAAGAATTCCCCTTGCGCCGGGAATCTCGACATTTATTGCAACTCTTGCAAGCGGATTCACATTCCTTGTGGTAAGCCTGATAGTGATTATTTCTGGAGTAATACCGGAACCTGGCGAGTCTTTTACTATTGAAGCTTTTATCGTGATGTTATCACCGATAATCATACTGACAGCGGTTGCAAACTCCGTAATCTCCCAGATTCTCTATATACCTTCGTCAAAGATTCTTATGAGGGGTGCATCTGCCACAGAGGAGATAAAAAAAGAGAAATCTTCTCAGGATAAAGTCCCTGAGCCGGAATTATCAGATTCGGCTGTAATGTTTGATTCATTCTCATATACCTATCCTACAGGAACAAAACCTGCATTATCGGATATTACACTTGATATAAAAAGGGGCGAATGTATTCTTGTAAACGGAACCACAGGTGCGGGAAAGACAACATTCTGTCTTGCAGCGGCAGGAATTATCTCCCATGAATATGAGGGAAAGACAGAAGGCAGAATGTCCATATTCGGAAAAGATGTATCCGAATACACTGATATGGGCGACATCGGAAAAAAGACAGGGGTTGTCTTTGACGATGCCGATGCACAGCTCATCTTCACAACAGTTGAGGAAGAAGTGCTTTCAGGTCTTGAAAACCGCGGGTTATCGGCATCTGATGTAAAAGAGAGACTTGAGAGTATAATGGAGTTAACCGATATCGAAAAACTCCGCTACCGTGCACCCCACACCTTATCCGGCGGCCAGAAACAGCGTGTATCACTTGCCGCAACTCTTGCCTCGGGAACAGAATGCCTGATACTTGATGAGGCAACTGCAGAGCTTGACACAGCCGCGACATCTGTAATAATTTCAATACTTGAGAGACTCAAAGAAGATAATAAGACAATAATTGTTGTTGAGCAAAAACCGCGTGAGATGGCATCTCTGGCAGACCGTGTTGTTGTAATCGAAGAGGGAAGGATAACATCGGTGCAGAATGCCGCGAATTTCTTCCTGGAATATCATGATGATGAGGATGATATTTCTAATGAGACTGAAATATGCAAACAAAATCCTGATGCAAAGCCGGTTGTGAAAATTAAAAATCTGGTTCACAATTACGGCGAATCAAAAGGTCTTGATGATGTATCATTAACAATTGTTTCCGGTGAGCTCATCGCAATAATAGGTGAGAACGGCTCCGGAAAAACAACTCTTGTAAAGCACTTAAACGGCCTTTTAAAACCAACATCCGGAGAAGTGACAGTCTGTGGCCTTAACACAAAAAATTCAACAGTAACAGAACTTGCAACACATGCAGGTCTCGTGTTCCAGAACCCTGATACAATGCTCTTTGAGGACACTGTTGAAAAGGAGA
>NZ_JBSREC010000091.1:0-16721 GCF_055145805.1 Methanomicrobium sp.
GCTGAAGATGCAGCGATGGTTTTTGATGAAAATATACCAAATTCTGCGATAATAAGATAGATTATTACCATGCCAATTGAATTATCCCGGGCAATATTCATGAATGGAATATGCGATTCCTGTGCTCCCTCAGGGATTGAAGCAGGGACAGGAATGGTTTTTTCAGGGGATCCTTTTGAGGTTAAGCGGTTCAGAAGCGTTTTAAAAGCCTTAGCCTGAGTGGTTTTTTCTCCGGATTCTCCTGCAGAAGTAAAAGGTGCCTGTTCTAATCCCTGCGCAGCATATATCTGTGCTGCCAGAGCCGCCTGTTCTGCCTGTAACAGCTGTTCCTGTAATTGTGCCTGTTCCCTTAATTTTAATTCATGACTCTTTTTTATTGATCTGACTGTACTGTATAATGCTATTCCGACTGCCAGAATTCCACAGAGGAGACCTGCAAAACCGAATATCACATTATCCGGCGTAAGGCCCTGTGTTACAATTCTTAAAAGGAAATCCTGGAAGAAAATGTATGATGCGATTACTATAATTATAAGAATGAAAATCTTTTTAGCCCCATGAGCAACAAGGCGTGTAAATTTTTTCAATATTATAATTACACAATATAACAGTATCAGGGCAATCATGATGGCAAAAAGATCGCCGGACTGCACTTTTGCAGGTAAGTTCAGCATGAAATCAGTTCCCTGCATAATATATGGCTGAATATCCATCTGAATTATCACCTAAATTTAATTTCTTACTATTTTTATGATATAATCTATATGAGTATTAAATTATTCTTTTAAATGTTTGATAAAAATATATTGAAATGAAGTAAATTAAACAAAAGTAAAGTAAAAAAACTTAAAAAAACTTAAAAAACTAAAAAAACTAAAAAAACTAAAAAAATTAAATTGAAAACAAAAAACTGAATCTCTTATTTTTAACTTAACAATTGCCACAAATCCCATTTTTCAAAAACTATCCAATTTATAGATTATAGATTATAAATTGTCGTTATCCTGCCTCCTGAGAATACCTGAAAGGTATTCTTGAAGGAGGCTGTCGTTCTGCAAAGCCCTAACGATAGAGCAATCGCAAAGCGATTGCGTAAGAATTACCTGAAGAACAACAATCTCATGAAATACATGGAAAAACATTTATCAAGACAATCACGGAGTGGTCACCGGAAGAACTAATCTTAAATGCAATTGCATGGCATGAAGATTATCGTTTATTCGGATGCTCACGTAATTTATCAAAAGTCATGAGTGAAAAAATGGTGAAGAATTCAAAAATAAAAATGAATTAAAAGTCATTCATAATCTCTATTTTCCTTTTTGCATCTTCCAATTGCTCTTGAGAAATTTCGCCCAAAAAAAATTTGTCTTCCATTCTCTCGATTCTTATTTTTTTTGTATCATCTGTATTATCTTTTATTGATTCTTCAGTAATAAGAGAATTCAAATTTTCCCCTTGCTTCAAGCCTTTTTCACTTTCTTCTGATAGTTGATTTCTTGCAATTCTTTGAATTTCCAATGGATCGCAAATGGCTAAAAATTTAACATTATCCATAGCGTATGACGAAAAATAGAGATCCCCATAATTTAAAATCCTTCCAAATATACCTTGTCTTAAAGTTACATCAGAGATTTTTGTTATTTCAATCTCTCGTGTTGACCTAGATATTATTCCAAATTTACAGTAAATTCGCTTGTTTGTAATACAATACTCAGTAGTTAACCATACCAATAGAGGATAAAGCAAAATTAAAAGACCAATTATAAAAGGAATCAAAATAATTCCTATGATAAACCATCCAAAAAAAGCTCTATAGCTTAAATGACCTGCCCAGATTATTGATTCATTGGCTATTAAGTGCATACCTTTTACTTCATCCATATAATTTGATATAAGACAAATTAACATTTAGTTCTGTCGTTATAAAATAAAATGTCTGAAGCAATAATTATTATTAAATAAAAATTTAGCACTTTAAACCCACAAAAACAAAAAAAACGCCCCGACCGGGGCTCGAACCCGGGTCGAAAGCTTCGGAAGCTCTCAGGATATCCACTACCCTATCGGGACACTTAATCTTCAGACTAATATGCCACTTAAAAATATTTATAGAATATTAAAAGTTTAAAAAAAATTATTGTATCTTTTTATTGTAAAGAGCCCAGATTTTGCAGGCTCCTTCATGGCTTACCATACATGGCCCGACAGGATTTCTCGGAGTACAGACCTTTCCAAAGAGTTTACAGTCAGACGGGTCTGCAACTCCTCTTAATACCCGGTCACAGATACATGCCGAATTCTTTTCCACATGCTTTATCTCCACGTCAAATTTCTTTAAAGCATCATATTTTTCAAATTCGGGTTTAAGTTTTAAGCCTGAATCAGGTATTACCGGAAAACCTCTCCATTCAACATCGCAGGATTCAAAAACCTGATAGAGCATTTCCATTGCTTTTTTGTTGCCTTCTCTTTCAACAGCACGCGGATATGCATTTTCTACCTCTGCCCTTCCTTCCTTAACCTGCTTTACAAGCATATAAAGTCCTAAGAGAATGTCATCGGGTTCAAATCCCCCGACAACCTGTGGAACGGGAAATTTCTCATACATATCATAGCCGGTAACAACACACACATGACCCGGAAGAAGAAAACCGTCAAGCTGGGCCTCGCCCTGCTCAAGCAAAAACTTCATTGCAGGAGGCACAAACCTGTGTGAACAAAGGATACTGAAGTTTTCAGGCGGATTTGTAAGAAGGGTTGCAGCAACTGTGGGAGCAGTTGTTTCAAAGCCGACTGATATAAAAACGACCTCTTTGTCAGGCTCTTCCTTTGCAATTTCAACCGCTTTATGAACACCCTGAACAACCCTTACATCTTTTCCGCAGGAATCCAGAGAACCTTTTGTTCCGGGAACACGCATCAGATCTCCGTATGTCGCAATTATACAGTCCTTTTCAGCAAGCTCCAGAGCTGCATCAATCTCTCCCTGAGGTGTAATACATACAGGACACCCTGGCCCCATAACAATCTTAAGACCTTTGGGGAGAACACTTCTTAAGCCGGATTTTGCAATTGCAGCCTCATGCGTCCCGCAGATATGCATAAAAGTATATTCTTTGTCTACAATGTCATCGAGTGCTTTTTTTATTTCCTTTCCGCCTGCCATTGATAATCATATCTGTTTTGTGCCTTATAAGATTTAGATATGTCCAATATGTCCTGCATATATTATTAGAGTTAAATCATCCCTAAAATAAAAAATAGCCTTTTTATTCAATTGTTTTTAATGACAATATCCATAAATGTAGTGAGCTGCACTTCAAGTGCAGGGTCCAGACCTCCCTCAATAACAAGAAAAAAAGCCTTTACTTCCAGCATACGGAATTTATTAGTCAGAAAATGTATAAACTTTGAAAGCTTGTCAGAAGACATATATATGAGCATTGTTGTTATTGAGTCAAAGACAACAGCAATATTTTTGGAATCAGTATTATTGATCATTTCAGTGATTGCAATTCCCGTATCTGTAAGATTTGCAGGATTACTTATAAATATACATTTCTCAGGCGTTTTATTCTCCGGCTTTTTCCCTATTGCATAATGTGTAATTAAATCAATAAAAGACACATTAGAAAGATCAATATTGTTTTCTTCATAAATTTTGATCAGGTTTGTATATGGCTGATTTGAGGTGACAACTATTGTTCTGTAATTTAGTTTGGCAAGCTGTAAAACTAAACCCATGTCTTCTTTTTTTACATTATTTGCTTCAGAAAAGATCAAAAAAAGATCATTCCCGCCAATAGATTCACTTATATCCGGCAATAAATTCCACCTAATGCATCAAATATTCGACATATTCTTCAGAGAGTTCTTCATAACTTCCAATTATTGCCTGATTTAGCTCCCTGAGATTGTAAACAATCTGTTCTGTATTTTTCATCTGTATTGAAAGATTCAAAATAATATTCTCTTTATCCATCTCATCTGATTTTACCATTTCAATGATATTTGAAAGATTCATCCTGACCATTTCCGCAGGAGTCTTAAGCCTCATTGCAGCTTCAGAAATATACCGGATCATCGTACCAAACATCTCTTTTTCGCGGGTTATATCAGAAGCTATTTCAGATGCACCTACAATCGAATCAAATTTGTTTTTTATTGGAGAAACAGTAAGCAAAACAGTAACTAACTTCCCTGATTTTGTCAGTCTTTCAGTCTCAAGACTAGGTATGGAATGACCTGCTTTTATCTTTTTAATTTCATTTATTACGTCTGTTTCTCTTACGGGAGGTATTATCATAGAGATTTTTTTTCCTAAAATCTCAGAGGCATTATAGCCGTATATTTTTTCAGCACCGGTATTCCAGCTGATAATTCTCTGCTCAAGATCCATGCCGATTATCGCGTCATTTGAGGATTTTACAATATTTGAGAGATAATTGTTTTCAAATTCTGCTTCAACCTGTTTAGAGATATCTCTTATTATGCAGACTGCATACCATTTACCATCTATCTCCACGGAAGATATCGAAACATCAGCAATAAATTCTGTATTATTTTTTCTCTTTATGGTTCCTCTTTCAAAGATAACATTCTCATGACCAGGTTTTTCAGATGAAAAATCAGAAAATCTGCCACATACAATTTCAGCTTTTTCTTTTCTGATAAGATTGCTAATCATATCATTAAAATTTTTATCCAGAACTTCATCTGCATTGTAACCCATAATTGTTTCAGCGGCTTTATTCCAGAGAACTAAAGAACCAGATTTATCTATTAATACAACAGCATCCGGAATTGCATTTATCATCAATATAAATTCACTGCAAAAATTCACTGAAGAATAATTTTTTTCCATTTTAACCCCGCCCTAAAATGTCTGATTTCCAATTAACATTGGTTTTTTAATATTTAATATATATTTAAGGATTTAATCATAAAATGTATCGTAATCTCTCAAAAAATAGAAAACAAACTTTTTTCCAAAGACGCAGAGATTCATCTTTTTTTTACAGAGTAAAATATTCCTCTCTCACCACAGGACTCGGTTATCAGATCCTTTTTGACTAAAATCCCCAGATATTTGTTTATTTCATTAATATGAAGTCCGGATATTGTGGAAATATCCTCCAGAGTACATGGTCTGCGCTGAATTGTCTTTAAAATCAGGTCTGACACATCACCTGAAAATGCTTCATTTGAAATTCTTTCCGCAGGTTTTTTGCTTATTTCAACATTTTCATGCCTTATTTTAGATGATATACGCTTTAAATTCTCATCATCGGCAGCCTCAATCCAGGTAACAACTCCGGGCCTGTCCAGAGTATTTAACTGAACCTTATCAGGATTTATTCTTTCAATTACCCTGTTTATCTCTTCAATCTCAGAGTCAGTATCATTAATTCCCGGCACAATAAATATTTCAAGCCAGATTTCCCCGGAAAAATCCTTACTAAACTCAACAATTCCTTCATTTACCTTATTAACATCCAGAGAACTGTGAGGACGGTCTATCTCTTTAAAGGAGATATCAGATGCACTGTCAAGAGAGGGAATGACAACATCAATACCCATACATTCATCCCTGACATTTTTATCCCAGAGAAGACTGCCGTTTGTTAAAAGTGCAATTTTGTACTCAGGAAAATTTTTTCTGAGATATGTAGTAATTTCTTTTATTCCTGTATGAAGAGTAGGTTCTCCGGAGCCGGAATAGGTTATGTAGTCCAGTTTTGGATGTTTACTTAATACATCACAAAGCTCTGAGATTACATCTTTTACGGATACATATTCCTTTCTTTCAAGAGTAAGATTAGTTGTCTTCCCGCATTCACAATAAATGCAGTTATAAGAGCATGTTTTGGCAGGGATCAGATCCACTCCCAGAGATATTCCAAGCCGTCTTGAGGGGACAGGGCCAAAAATGTATTTATATTCCATAAAAATCGTCTAATATTGTTACATTGAATAAATATTTAGTAGTGTGCGTATTAGCAATAATGGAATATCATATTAGGAGATTATAATGAAGATTTGTATTACATCCAAAGAAGCAAGCCCTGAGAGCAATGTTGAAAAAAGTTTTGGAAGAACACCTTATATTGCAGTATATGATACCGTATCAAAGGAATTTACATTTATTGAGAATACCAACCGCAATCTTTCAGGAGGAGTTGGCCCAAAGACTGCACAGATGGTTATCAATAATAATGCAGAAGTCCTTCTGACAGGAATGATTGGCGAGAATGCAAAAAATGCAATAGATGCCGCAGGAGTCCGCATAGTCACAGTCAGTACTGAAAAGACAGTAAAAGAAGCAGTTTCTGATTTTGAAAAAGAAAATCCGGTTAACTAATAATCGGAGAAAAAATGAAAATTGCAGTTGCAAGCGGCAAAGGGGGAACAGGTAAGACCACAGTCGCGGCGAATCTGGCATATTCTCTATCAGATAAAATAAATACCTCCTTAATTGACTGTGACGTTGAAGAACCAAACCTTCATATTTTTTTTAAGGGTGAGGCTACATCAAAGGAAGAATTCTTAAAAAAACCGCGTGTTGACAGTGATATTTGTACACTCTGTAAGGAATGTGCAGAATTCTGCAGATTTGGTGCAATCACTATCATAAAGGAAAAAGTTCTGATATCTGACGATCTTTGCCATTCCTGCGGCGGATGCCGGATAGTATGTCCTGTTGATGCCATTACAGAAATTGATCTCGCAGTAGGGAAAATAACTGAGATTAGAGTCTCAGATAACCTTCTCTTAATCGAAGGCCGCTTAAACCCGGGACAGCCTCAGGGAAACGGAATAATTAAAGCCTCAAAAAAAGACTGCGACTTATTTGACGCAGTTATATTTGATGCACCACCAGGCGCTGCATGTCCTTTCATTGAAACAATTTCTGATAGTGATTACTGTATTCTGGTGACCGAACCGACTCCGTTTGGATTACACGATTTAAAAGCGGCATATGAGACAGGAAAGGTTGCTGAAATCCCTATGGGAGTTGTCATAAACAGAAGTACTGAGAAAGACGAGGAGATTGAAGCATTTTGTTCTGATAATAATCTTGAAATTATTATGAAAATTCCTAATGATATCAATATTGCCAAAATCCAAAATCAGGGGGGTCTTTTTTCAGAGAAAATGCCGGAATGGAAAAATAATTTCAGAAATCTTTATGAGAAAATTACCGCAATAGCAGGAGAGTCAATATGAAAACTATAGCAGTTGTGAGCGGGAAGGGAGGAACAGGCAAGACCACATTTACTGCAGGACTTGCATCTCTTATTAAAAAGCCGTTTACTCTTGTTGACTGTGATGTTGATGCAGCCAATCTCTGTCTTTTGTTTGATACCAGAATTGAGGAAGAAAAAGACTTTTTTGGATCAGACATCGCGGCAATTGATCAGGAACTTTGTGTTCAGTGCGGTTCATGCGAAGATAACTGTAAATTTGATGCAATTTATTTTAATCCTGATTCAGGCAATTTCGAAATCAGAAGAATTGCATGTGAAGGATGCGGGGTATGCACAATAGTCTGCCCGGTGGATGCAGCATCTATTTCAAGAATAAAAACAGGAGATATCCGCATCTCTGATACTAAAGGCTTTAAAATTGTTCACGCAGACCTCCTCCCCGGCTGTGGTGCAAGCGGTCTTTTGGTAAAAGAGGTTAAAAATGAAGCAGAACTGATATCTTCAGGTTCGGAATTTATTTTAATTGACGGACCTCCGGGAATAGGATGTCCTTTTATTGCAACCGTCAGTGGTGTTGACTTCGCAGTTATTGTTGCAGAGCCGGGTCTTTCATCCCTGCATGATCTCAAACGTGCAAAAGAGGTGATTGATATCTTCGGAGCAAAAATCTTCGTTGTAATCAATCGTTACGATATAAGTGAAAACATTACAAAAGAAATCGAAGATTACTGTTCTAATAACAATATTGCAATTGCAGGCAAAATTCCCTATGATGAAACGGTTTATGAATCGGTAAGAAATCTTATGCCTCTGACCAGGTATGACTGCCCTGCTTCAAAGGCGTTAAATGAGTGCTATTCATATTTAGCAAATGAGACAGGGATCTAAACAGGTTTTTAATCTACATTTGAAATTTTCATAAAAATAAACATTTTTTTCAGATAATCTTTTTAAACAGGTGCTCATAAGTTAAAATAATGTTCGGCGTTTCCACGCATTGTTTATCAGAAAAACCCATAGAGACTGCCCTTACACTACTTGCCGACATCACTTCGACTGTTGAGGTGATGGACGACGGACTTCATTATCTTGATTCACCGGAAATTCTTGAATCTTTTTCCTTTACATATTATATGCACGCACCTTCGAGAGGTGTTAATATTGCCTCACATCTTGAACCGATAAGAAAGGCAAGTGTTGAGGTTATAAGCCACTGTATCTCTGTTGCATCAGAGGTAAATGCCAGAGGAGTTGTAGTTCATCCGGGATATTTTGGATGGATTTCCGAGAGGGATGTTGGCATATTTCAGCTTCAGAAATCACTAATTGAGCTTAAAAAGATATCAGAGGACTGTTCAACACCTTTTTTTGTTGAAAATATGCCAAAATGGGATTATTTTTTCCTTCAGACGCCTGAGGATCTTCCTCTTATAGCTGAAATACCATTTGCGCTCGATGTGGGGCATGCCAATATGAACGGATGTCTTGATGAATTCTTAAAGACTGATGTTTCTCATTTCCATATTCATGACAATTGCGGACTCTCGGATTCACATCTTGCAATAGGTGACGGGAATATTGATTTTGCGCCAGTCTACAATAAAATTTCAAAAAGTAAGGTATGCCCTGTAATTGAAGTAGGCACTTTTGATGGAGTTATAAGAACAATACATGCTTTAAACAGACAAAAAATCAAACTCTGAAATCTATTCTTTTAAGCAGATATAAACTGCTGATAAAAACATCTAAAAATACAATTTAGTTAAGATTTTATATGTATTACATCGACGTTATAATGCAATTTTACATCTGCCTCAGTGGCTTAGTGGCATAGCGCGTCCTTGGTAAGGACGAGGTCGCGAGTTCAACTCTCGCCTGAGGCTTTTTTGATTTTAAGTTCAATTCCCAAAAAAATTTAAGATTTTTTTTCATTAAAAAGTTCAGGCACAAAATCCTGCACTTCTGACCTTTTTTTGGCAGAGACAAAATTATCAGGAATATTAGTTGAATAATTAAAGGATCATAAAGGGAGATTCAGTTTTAAATACAATCTGCAACTGAAATTCAGATTGGTGTCCAAAAAAATAAAAGAAATTTGTGGAGTATAAAGAAAAAAAAGACATAATTTCACATTGTACAATGCACCATTATATCTACTAACAAACCATATTACTAAATAACAGATTCTTCTGTTGGAATAATAAAAATGAATGATAGAAATTATGGTGGTCAGGGCAGAAGCTTTGGTCCCCGCGAACCAAGAGAAATGCATAAAACAATATGCGCAGATTGCGGAAAAGAATGTGAAGTTCCATTTGTACCAACAGAGGGAAGACCTGTATATTGCAGGGACTGCTTACCAAAGTACAGAAAACCAAGATTCTAATTTTTTTTCTTTTTGCTTTCAGCGACTATTTTATTAATATTATTAAATTAAGTATCTGACCGGCAGGTAAATTCATGAAACAGTTCCCAGATTTCCAAGAATTTTAATCCGGATAGTAGGGTTTTCATTTCCATCAAATTCACACAGATATAATCATTTTTAAATCAGGGATTATTACGATTAATCTCATTAAACATAAATGCAATCAAAACGTCTCATTCATTATGCATATAATCATGACACTCTGTGCTTTCTCCCGGAGTATTGCCGGATATACACTGCAATCAGGGCCATACCCGGACACGCTTTTCTGCATAGCAGGGATGTGAACTCTAATGCGTTGTTTAACAGAACGAAACTCACAGATATGTGGATTTTTTTCAGTTCTGCTCTTTGCCGGGTATTTTGCATCCATTACGTTTGGGGAATCATTATGGCTGAACTTAATCCTCATTGCAGGCATTGCAGGATTGGTCACCGGTGCCATACTGACCAGGAAAATAAGGATTTCCGGTCTCCCGTCATGGCGTACAAATCCCTTTCACTTTTCTCTGCTCATGACAGTGTTCTATTTTATTGCACAGTACATTTCCGTCTTCTTCCATGAATATTCCCATTCCACTGTCGCTTATCTTCTGAGAGTCATCCATTATAATCCACTTTATATCAATTACGGACATGGCTGGACCTTATCAGGCCTCTCTGAATTTGATGATAAGGTAGTCTATACAGCCGCGATAGAACAGGGTCAGGGTATGAATGTCGCTCTTATTGCCATCGCCGGCCCCATGATGAACGTGGCCCTTGCTGTCATCTCCCTGGCCCTCCTCACAAGAGAGCGTGTGAGAAAATCGCTCCTCCTCTTTTCCCTTTTCTTCTGGTTTGCTCTCCATAATGTAAGTCAGGTCTGGAGCTATATCCCCCAGAGGTCTGTGTGGTATGACAGTGGAGATTTTTACTGGGTTACCGAAGGCTCCGGTCTCAATCCATGGATAGCAACCATAGCAGGTTTGATCCTTATTATCATAGGGTTCATTCTGGTGTATGTGTATCTGTTTCCCACCCTTATCGCCAGCCTCAGGCCCGCCATTTTAGGTCTCTTTGGTCTTTTTGCCCTTGGCTGGTTTACAACGTTTATCCATTACGGGCTGACTCCGCTCGCATTCACCCTGGACTCAATGAACAGCCCCAGAATCTGGTTCGGAGTCCTTGACATCGCTTTTGGAATTATCTTTGCCTGGCTCTTCATTCGGGAATTAAAAATAAAATATGATGAAGATCCCTGGTTAAAAATACGGGAAGAAAATTGAAGGTGAACTCCGGGATTTAACTGACTGATTTCCCCGCTTCAGTCATCCTTTTCTCAGCCTCAATAACCCACGGCATATCAGGTCTGCAAAACCAGATAACCAGCCCGAATGCAACAAATCCTATAAGTCCCATCATCCACTGCGGGTCAGGATATACATATAATACAACTCTAAGACCACTGCCTGAAATCCCATCTTTCAGGGTTATTTTCGGTCTTTTTCAGGAAATTATATATCATGTTCAAAATAAGGCACTATAAAGTGATTTAAAGGAATTAATAGCAGAATTGCAAAGATATTTCCCTGTTTTATTGATATTTTTTTTTGGACGATGTTTATATTGGATCACGATAAAATCGGGAAATACAGGGCTTCTGTGAGGATCGGATTTTAGAGAGTTTTTGGCATTTTGAGAAAGTATTTAAGATTTGATGTATGATCTGATTTTTTTTGGATACCAAAAACAGCCTCGCCAGTTTCATGGATTTCCTTAGAGAGTGCCATATGTATCAGGATAAGCGGAACTGGGCCGGCCGTTTTGCTTATTTCCCTATAGGTTAAAGGAGTGCCTATATTTTTTTACACATCCCCTATGATTCTTTTAAGATCTTCAAAATCGAAGATGAGAAACCCCTCTTCTAAAAGACTCTCTTTATCACTTACCTTTCCGGCAAAAAGAGCATATTTTATCTGGCATCCATCCTTCGCAGGTATTAATTCTGATTTTGCTTTTAACTTTTGCAGGATGTGTTTTGCGTCACGAGTCGATTTTGTGCCATATTTACATTCCCCAAAAACAATTGCCTTTGATTTATTATCTATGCCAATCAGGTCTATCTATTCTCCTTTGTGCCACAAGCGTACTGTATCCGATTCCGGAAATACCAGAGGAGCGATTTCATCTCTGATAAATTTTTCAAATTGTGCTCCAAAATATTGAGAAAAATCGCAGTTTTCATACCTGAATGTACCGGTCTCAATTCTTTTTTTTCCGGATAGACATAACAGTACCAAAAACCAAGCATATGAACTTTTATTTTATATAACAAATTTCTGCTGCTTCCCAAAAGCGGTGATTCTTTTTCTATGAATCCCAATCATTATCGCCGAATATCAATTCACTCTGGCATAATATACTATCATGCTGTGGCATTCATGCAAAACTTCATTAGAAATAATAATAGCAGAACACAAACAACATGAATTTCATGAAGATATCATTTATTTTTCTGGCTGCAATGCTCATTATGGCATCCGTTTTTATGTCCGGGTGCACGGGGGAGCAGGAAGAAACAAATTCCAGTGAGATGGAGCAGGTAGCTAAAGAGGCCGCCGTATCCATAGACGCCGGCCTCGCAGACCTTAGAACAGGTATAGAAAATAATGCAAAAACCCTTTCAACAACTGACCTCGCCAGTGAAGAAGCACAAAGAATTCTGGCCAAAAATCTCCTGAACTATCCATGGGCACTTTCCTCGCTTGTAATCTCAAAAGAAGGAGTCGTCCTGACCGCAGTGCCGGAGAACTATGCCCATATCGTAGGAAGCGACCTCAGCGAACAATCCATTGTTCAGAAAGCCAACACCGGACAGGTGCCGCTGGTCAGCGAAGTTTTCTCAATGGCTGAAGGATTCGATGCAATCTCACAGAGCTTTCCGGTCTTCTCACCATCAGGAGATTATCTCGGATATACGGATATCACATACACACCTGATGCCTTCATCGGCAGGCAGATCCGACCGTTGATCGAAGGAACAGATTATGACATCTGGGTCACCCAGACGAACGGCAGAGTGATCTACGACACAACAAAAGAAGAGATTGGTAAAAACCTATTTTCCGATCCGTCATACGCAAACCCTGCCCTGCAGGAAATATTCATAAGAATCGTCCAGGAGCCGGCCGGTTCAGGAGAATACACATTCTGGGACAAGGACTGGAACAAAAACGTAACCAAAAAAGCAATATGGACTGGTGTCAGGTTCGAAGGGGCCGACTGGAGAATTGTAGTCACATATTCGGATCAGAACATAGAGACAAAACCGGAGACACCCACACTAGTATCCGAAACGACTGATTCACGTTATGCAAACCTTACCGCTTTTGTTAAGAATGCCGCCACATATGCAAAAGAAAATGGAAAGGAAGCCGCATTAAAAGAGTTCAATGATCCAAAAGGAAAATTCATCGACGGAGAACTATACATTTTTGCCTATGAAACCAACGGAACCGTAATTGCCCTGCCCTACCAACAGGGACTTTTAGGTACAATAAGGACAGGGATTCCCGATTCCAACGGTGTCGAATTCATCGACGGACTTGTAAATGCTGCAGGAGAAGGCGGGGGTTCACTCTATTACATCTACCCTAATCCTGAAGATGATTATAAGGAAGAATTCAAACTCTCATATGTGATGCCTGTTGATTCCGAATGGTTTGTGGGAGCTGGAATTTATCTGCCTGAACTTCCTGCCGGTTTCAATGAAACTGAAAAGGACGAACTTGTAAAAAGGGTGAAGAATGCACGCGACTATGCACAGAATAACGGCAAAACACAGGCTGTCTCTGACTTTAATGATCAGGAGGGCACATTTGCTGACGGAAGCAGGTACATCTTTGCCTACGACTACAATGGAACTACTCTCGCACTCCCGTATCAGCCGGAACTGACTGGTCAGAACAGAATGAATTTCTCCGATGAATACGGGGTTAAAATTCTTAAATGGGAAATATCAACAGCAAAGCGTGGCGGAGGATTTGTGTACGTTCAATATATTAATCCCGATACAAAAGATGCCGGACTTAAACTCTGCTATGTCGCACCTGTGGATGATGAATGGTTTGTCGGGTCGGGAATTTATACTGAAAAACTGTGAGCTTAAAGGATCACTACTTTTTTCTTTTTTTAACAAATAAATTGAAAATATAAATTATTTTATCAGGATATAACAAAATTAGCTCCCGGAAATGGCTGCATCTCAGCCATCCCTCACTCTGCCCTTCCCACAAATTCAAAATCAATATATCCTTTATAGGGATCTGCCAGAATGAGTTTTACCTTCACTTTCTCTCCCACAAAAAGCCCGGACTCGCCTTTCATCACACGCCCTTCGGCGGGAAATGACAGAAGTCTTACATAAACACCTTTATTCGAAGCACCGGTGACAAAAGCCTCAAAAACCTCTCCTATTCTTTTCTGCAACAGCACTGCCGCTGCAGCCTTTCGCATAAATCTCTCAACCTTTTTTGAGCTGTTCTCCCTGTCAGATAACCATTCGGCAAGATCTGAGAGATCTTCATAACTGTACGGGCTTCTTTTATTGAAAAGCACTGATTTCACAAGTCTCTGGTTGATAAGATCAACATATCTTCTGTTCGGTGCTGTTGCATGTGTGTAATCGGTAACTGCAAGACCAAAGTGACCAACAGGTGTTTTACCGGCTTTTAGAGGCAGATATATCCCACGGCCAATGAGTTTTATAACTGTTAGTGATAAATCAGGAAACCTGTCGGGATCTCTTTCCTGCTGTTTTATCAAAAATCCTGTGAGAGCTTTTGAACTGGGATTTTGTGGCAGTTTTTCGCCAAAAAATGCCGCAATCTTTACAATACCATCCCAGTCTTTGGGTGTTTTTACAACCCTCTGTATCATGGAGATTCCTGCATCGTCAAGGAATGATACAACCGTCCCGTTAGCGGCTACCATAAACTCTTCTATGATAAATCTCGCAGCATTCGGCTCCTGAATTACAAGATCTTTTACTTTTCCGTCATCATGGACAGGTGTAGCCTCAATTGTCTCCAAAACGAGCGCACCCTTCTTTATACGGTGTTTTTTCAGACGCTGTGCCACTTCGTTCTGCAAAAGAATCTGCTCAAGAACACCTTTTTTTTGTGAAACAGAAGAGGGTATATCACTCTTACCTTCGAGCCAGTCGCCGACTTCCTCATAAATAAGTTTGGCTTTGTTTGAGACAAGTGCCATGAATACATCCCCCCTCTTAACACCCCCATTCGCCATAACAGTGTATTCGATAACAACCGCCATGCAGTCCTGACCGGGCAGAAGAGATGACATCCCTTTTGAAAGTCTGTCAGGAAGCATAGGAAAGGTCTCAATTCCGGTATAAACTGACGTTCCGTTGTGAGCTGCGTGTTTATCGGCCTGTGAATTTGCAGGAACAAAAATATCAACATCGGCAATTGCGACAAAAACTTCTATAGACCCGTCAGAATTTTTTCTGCAGAATTCAATCTGATCAAGGTCCATAGAATCATAATTATCAATGGAAGACCATAGAAGAGAACGCAAATCCATTATTTTTTTGTGCTTTTTATGAATTTTCCCGGGATTTATCCCGTTAACCTCATCCATCACCTTTTCAGAAAAATCAGGCTCAAAGCCGTATCTTCTCATCACATCCCATGCAATCTTTCTGAGGTCAACATACCGGTTTTTGGTCATTATATTCTGATAGATAATAATAGCTGAAATAAATTGCCTAATAATCCGGCATTATATCCTGAAAAAATCATTAAAGTTCAAAACAGATGAAATAAAATTAAGGCAAAAATCTCAAGATAACAAATTCTAAATTATTGAAATAAAAAAAACAAAAAAACGGAAGTGAATTTTTCACTTCATCTTTTAGTGCGCCGACCGAGACTCGAACTCGAGTTTAGGCGTTGGCAACGCCTAGTGATAACCACTACACTATCGGCGCATCTTTTTTTGCACTTCTGCTCACGCGTGGTGCTCTACAATATACGCATCAAATTGTTATAAATATTTCGAAATACGTTCAGATTGTTTGTTTTTTTATTTATTTTGGGAATAATAATGGGATATATTTTCCGCAGGTTATGAATTCCTGCGGGATTAAATCTTTAAGCCTAAAGCCTTTTTCCATACCAAAAAATTATCATCAACCTGCCACATCTATACTCATATGGATAAAGTTGCTTCCAATTTAAAAACCAACAATATAATATCCATATTTGAAGATGAAATAAAAACAATTCAGGATGCAATAGACAATTTTAAAAAAGGAAATCCAAATCACATAGCAGTCATTTCAGAGCCTTTTTCAGGAATGGATTATATTCTGGATAAAATTACAGGAGATAATTCTCAAAAAATTAACAATATTAAATTATTCAGTCCGATAACGGATATAAATTTTTTCACAAACTTTCATACAGATAAAGAAGTCATTCTTCTACGTAACTGTCAGTTTCTATATACAAAAAAAATAGGTGGATTTAACGTATTTGAAGCTTTTTTAAACAATATATCTTCTACGGACAAATTATTTGTAACAGGCTGGAACAAATTTGCATGGGATTATTTAAACGAAATATCAGATATTGACAATTTATTCCCAATAAAAATTCGCGTCCCTGAATTAGACAGCAAAAGTATGATGAATCTAATAATGTCAAAAACTGATGAAAAAATAGCATTCATCGACGATCGGGATCTCTCAGAAAGTGAAAACTTTTGTACACTTGAAAAATGCAGAATAAATGTGCCATTCTCACAAAGAGAGATAGATATACGGCTGCTAAAATTTAACTTAAAGGCATTAACAAAAGAAAAACATGTAAAAACCATGGAAGAAACACAAACAGAGGTTTTTTTAAAGATTACAAAACTTGCCGGCGGCAAATATGACGTGGCGCAAAAAATATGGAAGAGTAGTCTTAAAGACAATGAAATAAAGCTAAGCAGAATTCCGGAGTTACCGCCTGCCAAAATTCCCGACCTTGATGAATCATTCGTCCTGAGTATTATACTATCGATGGAGTCTGTAA
>NZ_JBSREC010000092.1:0-5431 GCF_055145805.1 Methanomicrobium sp.
GAAACATCTTATAATTTAATTTGTAAATTCACTCCAGATAAGAATTATCTATTTGGAGAGCGTGAAGATAGAAGAGCCATACGAGCGAGATTATTTAGAGAGAGGAGATGAGGTATTACGTATTATTCAGTATTTGTTCTCTTTTTGAATTTCTTAAAAACTCTAACATCCATTTCTCCTTTTCAGAATTTTGCAAAAGAGTCATAAGTTTTCTGCAAAACCCAGATTTTCGTAAACATTATCATAACTGCTATTCTAACATTCCATAGTCAACTATGAAATCCACGAGAGCCTGTAGAATATATATAATAACTTTCACCCTCCTGATAACAGCTGTTTTTACATTTACAATTTCTGCAGGCTGCACCGGCACAGATCAGCAGTCAGCGGCTTTGCCTGCCGTTACTGCAACAAAAACACCTTCATCCGCTTCCTCCGGCTCCGCCGCACAAATATTCAGCGATCAGGAATTCGCTTTCCAGTTCCTAAGAACAATAGGCGCTACATATTCCGGAGAAGCTGATATCGGCGAATGCCTTAAAACAGCATCCAGAATAGACGAAGGAGACTTTGAGAGCTGGTATGGCGAATGGAAAAAGACAGCGGATGCAGTCAGAAATATAGGAGATGAAAGCCTCAAAAAAGGGCATAACCGTACAGCAATGAATGCTTACTACCGGGCTGCAACATACTACCGCACAGCAGAATTCTTCCTGCATGGAAATTCCACCGACTCCCGCATCGTTGAGACGTGGGAAAAAAGCAGGGAAACATTTCGCGATGCACTCGCACTCGATGATGTCTCATACGAGATTGTCAGCATCCCGTACGAAAATACAACACTCCCCGGGTACTTCTATAAAGTTGACAATTCCGGCGCACCGCGGCCGCTTCTCATCGTTCAGACCGGCTTTGACGGCTGCCAGGAAGAGCTCCATCCATATGCAATGGAAGGAATAAAACGCGGATACAATGTCCTGACATTCGAGGGGCCGGGCCAGGGCGAAGTGATACGGATTCAGCATATTCCGTTTCGTTACGACTGGGAGAATGTCATCACCCCTGTTGTGGACTATGCAGTAAGCCGGCCCGATGTCGACGAAGACAAAATAGCACTCTGGGGAATTTCCTTAGGCGGCTACCTAGCCCCACGCGGCGCCGCATATGAAAACAGGATTACGGCGCTTATTGCAGACCCCGGCACCTATGACGTCGGAGAAAATCTCCTGCGAAACCTGCAGGACGAAGGAGCAGACGCGAACATGACAAAAGAAGACCTGAAGGAATGGCTGCAGACAGGCCCCGCTGAGTTCAACGATGCCATAAGCGAAGCAATGGCAGATAATACCGGCACCCGCTGGATGAACGAGAATGGAATGTTCGTCTTCAATGCCGGCTCACCGGCACAGTTCTGGGCAAAATGGATGGATTTTTCACTCGCAGGAATTGCCGGGAAGATACGCTGCCCGACACTTGTCTGTGCCGGTGTGGCCGATAACCTCGACCCGGACGGGATACAGGCAAAGGAACTTTATGACAATCTTACCTGCGAGCGGGAATTCATATTATTCTCAGACGAATACGGTGCCGGGTCGCACTGCCAGTTCGGGGCGTTCGGTCAGTCTTTCGGTGCCAAGTTTGACTGGCTCGACGATAAAATAGGAATGAATTTATAAAAAGGCCGGAGATTATACGGCAATCTCCCTGGTTTCTCACCGCTCAAGCCTGAAGGTAAACGGCTCTGACATAACAAGATCATGAGTCATATAAGTCTCGTTTATAACAGGGCCGTCTTTTTGGAAGAATTTAACATTCATTGACCTGTCTGTTAAATCTGTTACAACAGTCCATAAAAGCCGGACCGTATCATCGTTTCCTGACAGCACTCCTTCCGAATTGCCGTTGGAATTGGCCTCACTTTCATGACCTCCCATGCATTATCTTCAGTAAATGCTCCTTCATGTCCGGAGATGTAATCATGGTATTGAAAATAAAATATTTTGGGGAGCATCATATAGAAAACCTTTCAAAAAAACAAAAAGTTATCAGTTTCACATTAAATTGCTCCAAAGAATTTTAAAATATTCCGGATATCAGATCCTAAATACAGCTTTAATTATTAAGAGACCCTCCGCCATAATTATTAGATTTAATTAGATACTGTTCTTTTACGATGAATCTTCTTTTATATACAACCTACTCCCCAGCAGAGAACAGTTATATAAGTTGAGATGTAATTCTAACTTGCGATATGGAAAAAGATAAGCTATTGGATGTAATCCTGCAGCAGCAGGAGATCTTTAAGGAAATACCAAAAGACATCATAGAACGCGATGTTGATCCTTTAAAGTATATACGTGGAAAAGAGATTGTAATCATAACCGGAATAAGAAGGTCAGGCAAAAGTACAGTCTTAAAACTTATCGCTGAAAAATATCTGAATTTGGACGAGAATATTCTCTTTATAAATTTTGAAGACATAAGGCTTGCAGATATTAATATTGAAAATTACAATGATATCGAAAATATTGCAATAGAACTATTCTCAGCTGATAAAAAGACAGTTTTTTTCTTTGACGAAATCCAGTATGCACCATCATGGGAGAGATGGCTCAACAATCTCCATTTTAAAGGCCATAAAGTATTTGTAACCGGCTCAAATGCAAAAATACTGGGCAGTGAAATTGCAACATCACTTACGGGAAGAAATGAGGTGCTGAGTCTATATCCATTCAGTTTTAAGGAATATCTGAAATTAAAAGGGATTGAAATCCCCCCGGAAAATATTCTTACCTCACAAAAATCTGCAGAGATATTACATTTTTTCAAACTTTATCTGGAAACAGGAGGATTTCCTGAGGTTTTAAAAGAAGACAATATAGAGCTTTCAGGAAATTATTTCAACGATATTTTAAAAAGAGATATAGAAAACCGGAATAATATCAGAGACAGCACAGGACTTTCGAGACTTGCAACATATCTTGTCACGAATTCATCCTCAATATTTACTTATTCAACACTGAGGCAGATTACAGGAATAAAAAGCAACAACACAATAAGGCAGTATATAGATTACTTCAGGGACTCATATCTTTTTTACACCCTTCCGGCTTTTTACTATTCTCTTAAAAAACAGGTTCAGGCATCATCTAAGATCTATTCGGGAGATAACAGTTTTTTAAACACGGTCTCATTTAATTTTTCTGAAAATAAAGGACAAAAACTTGAAAATATTGTCTTTCTGTATTTACTCCGGTCAAAAAAAGGCTATAAATTATTCTACCATTCCGGTGAAAAATCCAAAAAAGAATGTGATTTCTTAATTATGAAGGATACATTCGTAAGTTCTGCAATTCAGGTATCGTCCGCGATTATAAAGGACAAAACCAGAAACAGGGAGATTAACGGACTTTTGGATGCACTGACTGAGCACAAATTAAACAAAGGCTACATATTAACAATGGATTCTTCAGGTAAAGAAGAAATTAATGGCAAAGAGATAATTATAATTCCTGCCTGGAAATACATGCTTTACCCTGAATCATATCAATAGTATTTTTAAAACAAATTTAGCCTGTTCTTCCTTCAAATATATCACAGGCCTTATCCCTGATATTTAAGTGATGATGAAATAAGTTGCAGGAACTTCCCGATAACCTGGAATATCATTGAAAATTCTGGCAATCGAGGACAATATTTTTGATTTTCTCTCCCAGTGATATTTTTACAAATTCATCTTTAGGAGACCATGCCCCCATGGCTGCGCCTGACGGATGAGGAAGGTGATACAGGTGAATGTTTTTATCCTCTGGAATTATATTGCCGTTTTTCAAAAACCAGTTTTCCACATCTTTTCCAAGCGTTATGATAAACCGGATATTTTCATTTGCAGCTGATTCTATCTCTTTCTTCAGCCACCGGTCTGCACAGTAACCGGCATTTTTCCCGCTAAATTTCAGTGATGCTTCTCCAGGTTTGTCTGTGCAGCACTTGTGGAGGTGTGTCCAGTAAACTGAATTAAAAAGAATTTTCTTAAAATTCAACAGTTCATCATTTGAGAGGGAATTTTCCATATATTTCCTGTTGAAATATTCAATACGCCCATAAATCCAGTCAGGTATGGCATTTGAATTAAAAAGATCCTCCCGCCATAAAGAAAGATCTTTGGATTTTGCATCATTATAATACGGAATAAACGCTGTGGTCGGATCTCTTGATATAATTATTCCGATAAAAGGATTATTCTGCGGAGGATGAACCCATACTGCAGGGATATCAGAGAGCCTTTTAAATTCACATTCATCCGGGCATGAATCTGATTTGTTCATCTTTGATACTGTTTTAAAATAATCATCAAAACTCATTCTTTTAGGGATTGGTGTGGAATGGTATGAATTTATCCAGGCAATTCTGCCAGTTAGTATTACAGTTCATTTTTGGTTGATTCATGCCGGGAAATATTCAGAAATAAGTTACCATTTTATTTGTAAATTCTCCTTCAGAAATATTCAAATTATTTATCTTATAAATAAGACCAATAAGACAGATCATGTCATTAATAGAGATTAAAACCGGAACCATCACAGAAAAAGGCCAGATTGTCATTCCAAAATCATTAAGGGATAGATTTTCCCCGGGAAAAAAAGTTTGGCGGAATCAGAGATTCGCCGGAATATTATTTACGGACGCCGTTCCAGAGATACGTAGTCTTACTCGTGTCATTTGCATGGTCCCATGTTCCGGTGAAGGAATTTCCGTCAGCTGACATTACAAATTCCATCGTACCTGATGTCCCAGGGATACCATTCTCAGACTCAGACCAGGTGCCGGTCAGTGTGGCTCCGTCAACAGTACCTGTTATTGACCCTGTGTAATTTTGTTCGGGGTTAATATAGGTTCCTGTTACCGATCTGCCCGTCTGGGTGAACGTAATGTCATCTCCGGGCACCAGGGTCGCGTAATCCGCAGATGTCCATGCCGTGCTCCATATGCCTGACCAGGACATTTCCTCAGCAGCAGGTGTTGTACCGGATGTGCTCGTGCAGCCGGCAGCCATCAGCATAAGACAGGCAAGGCCGACAAGAATAATAACCATTGATTTTTTCATAAAATCACCATTTAGGTTTTTTATTTACCCACGTAATTAAACCTTCTGAAATGATATTTTAAGGTGCCTGATGCCCCTTCCTGCGATTCTCCTGATGACCGGGCCACTTACTTGTTCAGCGATAGTCCTATTACCCGTCATGTGCAGCACCGGTGCTGGCCCGGGCGATCGTGATCGGCATTTTTTAAATCCGATTGAAATCCCCACGGAAAATTTTCTGTTCTCACAAAAATCTGCAGAGATATTACATTTTTTCATACATTATCTGAAAACAGAAGGATTTCCTAAAGTTTTAAAAAAACAATATAGAACTTTCAGGATACT
>NZ_JBSREC010000093.1:0-5420 GCF_055145805.1 Methanomicrobium sp.
AGAATAATTAAAGAGCAAAAAAATTCCAGGTTCAAAAATATACCAAATGAACCTAGGTTCAAAAATATACTTATGTTCAATTTTGAATCTAGGTTCATTTTAAGGCTCTTTTTTGATTTGAGCACCATAAACATTATATAGTACAGAACGACCACCCAATATTATGATAGGCATTATAAACCTAGATAAATACAATGGATATCATAATATTACTTATGATATGGTACAGAAGCAATTAGCAAAAGCCATGAAATCGGGAATCATTACGAGTGTGGAAAAGGATTTCATTGAGAAACATTTCTACAAGATAAGAAGTACCAAAGGAAGCCTTGAAGATACCAGGATGAAAAAGATCGCAACGCATCTTGTGGCCTGGAGAAAGCACTACGGCATCAATGAAGAATATACTAAAATTACAATTGATGATATCGATAAAGCCATCTTTTACATTTCACGTACAAATTCACAGACCGGAAGACCGTTCAAGCAGACCACCCTGGATGACTACGTAACCATCCTTAAAGGGTTCATGACCTTTTTAATCGAATCAGGCAATTCTGAAATTTCAAAGACAGATATCCAGAAGATAAAGATCAGTCTTGAGGATTCTATGACCAAGACTGCTGAAGATATCCCGACAGAAGCCGAAGTCATGAAAATTATTGGATGTGCAAAAACAAGGAGGGATGAAGCGGCATATAGTCTCATGTATGACGGAGGGTTTAGAAGCTGCGAAATAGGGAGACTCAAATGGAACCAGATTAAGTTCGACAATTTAGGTGCACTTGTCAATGTGTCAGATAAAACACAGAAAGCAAGGACCGTCAGAATTATGGCTTCGGTTGATGCCCTTAAAAAGTGGAAGGAAGAGTATCCCGTTGAACTCAAAAGCGACGGATTTGTCTTCCTGACAAAGAATAACCGCCCTATGACGTATAAGTCTCTTTCAGCTCAGTTTCAGACACTTCTGGAGAGATCAGGGCTTAAGAAGCATTATACAATGCACGACCTGAGGCATGCCAGGATCACAAACCTGATCCAAAGAGGTCTGCATGAGAGCACGATCAAGCTGGCGATGTGGGGCAACATCAACACGAAACAGTTCGAGACTTACCTTCACCTGTGCAGTGTAGATCAGGATAAAGAGTTCTGCAAAGGTTACGGAATCGAATATCCGGATGATAACAAAGAAAATACACCGGCCCTGAAGGTTTGCAGCATATGCGGTCATAGAAACTCACCGTTGTCCCATTCATGCCATAACTGTAACGAACCTCTGGATATATTCCTGGAATCTGATCTCTTCAGCCTGATAGGATTCCTTGAGACTACTGACGAATACAATACCCTGATCTCGTCTGTGAAAAACCAGTCGCTTAGAGGTGGCTATGATCCAAATTAGGAGGTGAAACAATGATAAAGATCGATTCAAAGTTATATGATGCACTGCCCGAACTCTACAGAATTACAGTAGATATGCTCTTCAAAAACGGCAAGGCAGAACTAATGGATGAAGACAAAAACAAAAATCAAATCTAATTTTTTTCAGGAACAATCCGTTTCTTCTTTTATTTTCGAATTTTCATATTTAAGCAGTTCGCATTTTCGTTTAAGCCAAAAACTGCCACTTTGTGTTCATCCAGTTCATTCTTCAGATGTTTATTCTCCTGAACCAAAATAGCGTTTTAATCAGCCTGTTCTTTGAGTTTTTGATCGAATTCTACAACCACACGCCCACAACCTCCCTGACAGCATAAAAACGCGAGGCTTACTTTTCTTTTCATTTTAAGCTCAAATAAAAGATTTCTACATTTAACTATAATATTAACGTGAATAATTCCATCGGTGGTTTTTTGGTCCTGATTTAGTGGTATATTTTTTGCGGTCGCCCAAAAAAATTCTTCAGTTTAGAATTATTTTGGATCTCGACTTTTTGCGTATCGCCCCTGCATAATAAATCTTAAAACCTGCGCGACCTTACCGAATTTTTATCAATAAAAAGATTATTTTAAAAATTTTTATTCCTTGCATAGAAAAATTTTTATTCTTAAATAGCGATAATTAGGATTACGTATATGGCGTTTTAGGAATAAAAATATAAAATAAGCGGATAGCAATATAACATGCTATATCACAACAATATACATATTGAAATACAATCTTATATATCTTAGCATTCATCCCCATAAAAGGTACAAATGCAGAATATAATGATAAGCTAACGCTATTTTTTTGGTATTCTTGAATTTCTATATATCAGGAGATAATGTATTGAAAAATCAAGTTATTTTTAACAAAAAAAATTGTGATATTAGTCATATTGCATCAAAACAGACAAAGAATGAAAACTCTGCCAAAAAATGGTCAGTGTCAACAAATACAGGATGCTCAATCTTTCCATCAACAAACGATGTCTATCCTACCGTTCTTTTCACAAATAAGAAAACAGAATGTGTATTTAAACAATCCAACATCCCAATCAAAGGCATAGTTGTCCGTATAGGGGATTTCCTCAACTCAGACGGCACCGCAACAAACCCTCAATATGCCAAAATTGTGGCAGATGGAGGCTTATCTGCATCTTTGAATTATTTTGATGAACCAATCATTCTTTCTTCAATTATGGAAGACAGAAAATGTTACGGACTTACTAGAGAATTATTTTCAGAAATGATCCTGAATCTCAAACCGTCTGCTTATATGACACCAGATTTGCCTACTTATCTTGATAAAACAAGTAAATCAATGAAGAATATTTTAAAACTTGTTGAAATGTCCACGTATCTTCAAGACATGATTCCTGAAATTCCACAAATTGGTTTAGTAAAAGGATGCAACATTGAACAAACAAAGTTTCATACAAAAAAATATCTGGAACTCGGTATCAATGAGTATGTCTTCCACCTAAGTGGTTACACAAAGTGTAATCAAAAACCAATTATAACAAAAGCTTACGCCTTTGCTTATGCAATTCGTGAAATGGTTCCTCACATGATTATCTATGGAGTAGGATCATCAGAAATAATAAATCAATTCCATTTTTGTGATGGAATTATAACACAAAGTCATTACGTAGAACCTCGATACGGCGTGCATACAGATTTAAACGGACAGTTATACTCAATACCAAATAAAAAACAGAACATAGACGAAGAGAAAAAATTTAAGCAATCCGAATTATTTTCTTTTCCTCTTGACGAAAACACAAAATTCATTTCATATATAAATGATCCAATTGTCAAGGATATTACAGAAATAGATATTCTTAATCCACTTCGGCGCATCTATTTCGCTTTTTCTTCCAGACATTCTAAAGCAATTTTCCAAACTGATCTAGGTAAATTTGCTGATAATTCTGATTTCATAAGAGAAAAAATTGTAGAGAATAATTGTATTCACTGTAATTATGTGGGGTGTGTATAATGGGAGTCAAGTATTCTTCTTCAAATTCTCAAGATATAACTTCACCTATAAACAGAAATCAATTATCTTTAAATGATTTTTCAAAGTCCGATCGGAAAGATATTCTTTCTAACGCGAAAAAAAATGCAAATTCTCGTGATGCCAAGCTTCAGTCCAAATATAGAGATGAAATAATGGGTGCCATTATACAAGACGAAAGGATTGAAGGTTCTGTTTATTCAAAAATAGGTGGATCAACAAGTAAACACACTTATGTTGAGGGGTCAAGTGATGTTGATATACTTCTTTTTATAAACAAATCTCCATCCCTAATGAAAAAATCTCCTAAAGAAGTCCGAAGACTAATCGGAGATATTCTTCGAGATAGATTGAAAAATGTCAAATATATAAGAACTGGAAGACTAGCTGTTACTGTTGTCTTTAATGATGGAACAGAAATTCAGATGATTCCTGCAAAAAAAGCAAAATCAGGGTATAATATTTCTAAACCTGATGGTAAAAAATGGTCATCCATTATTCACACAGAACGATTCAACAGACAACTAACAAGAGTTAACCGCAAATGTGATGGACATGTGATCCCTGTTATTAAACTCATCAAATTACAAAACCAAAATCTTCCCAAATCAGAGCGAATGAAAGGATATCATATTGAAGCTCTTGCTGTAAAGATTTTTAGAAATTATCCAAAATCAGCTCCACGCACTGATGAAGCAATGCTAAAATATTACTATGAAAATGCAAAAACAGAAGTCCGACACCCTATAAAAGATGTAACTGGCCAGTCACAATATGCAGATGGGTATGCCGGCAATAAAAATTCATCTCAACGTAAGAAGATGTCCAAAAATCTAAATAAACACCATTCTACTTTTAAAAATGCACAAAAAACAGGAGAGACATCTGAATTAAGAGCCTCATTACAGACAGGTGAAGCTTCATGACAGAAAAATCCTCTTCTTTTAAACTTAATGATATAATAAAAGATATTGACAAACAACTATGCAACTTGGAAAACAAGGCAGAATTATCGCGTTATTCCTATCTTTTCTGCAAAAAAAGGCTTGAAACATTGAGTAACAGGATCATTTGTGTATCGATCCCAATAACGTTAATTCTTGCAGGATTGTCCATATGGATTTCCCTTACACCTTCAATAGATAACAGTTTAATTCAGGGCTTTACAATACTTCTTTCACTAATTGCTATATCCATATCATTTCTTTCATTATCTGACAGGATATTTGGGTGGAATGAGAAAAAAATAGCCTTTGAAATGGGATTCAAAATTTTAACAAGCTTTATCAGAGAAGTACATTCATTCAGAAAAATAGAATTAAAATTACTAAATGAAGAATTGGCCCTTCAAAAAATGACATTTTTTCGAGAGAAATATTCAGCAATTGCAAGTTCTCTTCCTGAAAACGATCTCACGGATCAGGAATTTCTACGATGTAAAAAGAATTTTTTTCTCAAAAAGAAAATTAGCATAGAATTGGATAAAAATCCATGCTTTGATATTGATTCTGCATATTCATGTGAGGATCTTTCTTTTCAAAAGATCTAATTAAAAATACAGGTTAGAAAAAAACAGGGCAGAATCAATGGATAATCAAAACTGAAAATAAGTTCAATCTAATTTTTTCAGAAACAATCAGCTTCTTCTCTTAATTTTGTATTTTCATATTCAAGCAGTTCGCATTTGCGCTTCAAACCCAAAACAGCTACCTTATATTCATCCAGTTCATGCCTTAGCTTTTTATTCTCCTGAACCAGAGCTTCATTTTCATCAGCCCGTTCTTTGATTTTTTGATCGAATTCTGAGACCTGCTGCTTCAGCTCAGACAGTTGAACCTTTTCAAGGTTCTCCTCGTCTTTCCGCTTCCTGACAACTTCACATTTGCTCTGGTGGGCTGCAAGGGCACGTTTGTTGCTGAACCAGCGCCCACATTCACATTTGATCACAATACTCCCTCCACAGGGCCTCAGGTTGACGG
>NZ_JBSREC010000094.1:0-39882 GCF_055145805.1 Methanomicrobium sp.
TGCAGGACGGGCACGGGGTTTCATCTACTACATAATTGCAGGTATGGCATTTGTAGCGTCTTTCTTCAACAGGGATGTCTTCAAGGGATTTGTATTTTTTTGCAAGTTCGAGCTGCTCGGCAGTCCATATCATGCATTAAAATCAGAATGCAGACACATTAAAAGTTTGTGTTGCGCTAAAAATTCGTGAATTAATTATACCACATTTCTGTGGCTGCATCTTTTTTAGGATTTTTGCATGGGATAGTTTTTTTGCTTATATCAGGGAAAATATGCAGAATGGCAAAAAAAACTTCCTATGCGGGTTTTGATGAGGATATGTCGGGAATTGTATTTGACGGGGTTAAGTATGAAATTCCCGCAATGGACATGATCTTCTATTCGGTCTACAAAAAAGGTGTATCATCCCGTGACGTCTTAAAAGATGAACTTATTCTAAAGCTAAAGGAGGCAGGTATCAGTATTCCCGAAGGTCAGGAGGAGGATTTCGGTTATGCCCTTGTAAAAAAATACAAAATGACTATGGACAGGGGCAGTTCCATGGACTTTTATTAGGATATATTCCATGCTGAAATTTTTACTTACTGGCCCGTAATTTTTTTAATAAGTCCCCAGTTTTCCGGTCCTCCCTGTTTATTGTAATATATGTATGCGGCTCCGCTGTCAGTTCCTGTCGCGTCTCCGGCACATGCGCCTGTTATTGCATAATCATTAGATATTGAAACCGAACTTCCAAAACAGTCTCCTTCTGCTGCATTTGTCACCTGTTTTATAAGTCCCCAGTTTTCCGGTCCTCCCTGTTTATTGTAATATATGTATGCTGTTCCGCTGTCTTTTCCTGCTTTGTCACAGGCAGATGCCCCCACAATAGCATAATTATTTGATATTGAAACCGAACTTCCAAAACAGTCTCCTTCTGCTGCATCTGTTACCTGTTTAACAAGCCCCCAGTTTTCCGGTCCTCCCTGTTTATTGTAATATATGTATGCGGCTCCGCTGTCTTTTCCTGCTTTGTCACAGGCAGATGCCCCCACAATAGCATAATTATCTGATATTGAAACCGAACTTCCAAAACAGTCTCCTTCTGCTGCATCTGTTACCTGTTTAACAAGCCCCCAGTTTTCGGCCCCTCCCTGTTTTTTGTAATATATATATGCGGTTCCGCTGTCAGTTCCTGTCACGTCGCTGGCAGATGCTCCTATTATTGCATAATTATCTGATATTGAAACTGAATTGCCAAAACCATCCCCGGCTGCCTCGCCGTATAATTTTTTAATAAGTCCCCAGTTTTCCGGACCTTCCTGCTTATTATAATAGATATATACGACACCGCTGTCTTTTCCCCGGGTATCATTGGCATATGCGCCTATTATTGCATAATTATCTGATATTGAAACTGAATGACCAAATCCGTCCCCTGCTGCTCTGCCGTACAATTTTTTGACAAGTCCCCAGTTTTCCTCCCCTCCCTGTTTTTTATAATAAATATATACGGCACCGCTGTCTTTTCCTCTGGTGTCATCTCCATATGCGCCTACAATTGCATATTCGCCGGATACTGAAACTGAATTGCCAAACAGGTCGCCTTCTGCCCCTCCGTTTAAATTATTTACGACAGTAAAAACCGGATTAATTGTCAAAGGATAAACTGCGTTTTCATCGTCAATTTCCCAGTAAATTGTATTTCCCGAGAGAACAAATGCTGTTTTAAGGTCTCTGCATGTAGAATCCCATGCTTTAAGGCCGTCATACTTAAAAATCATGTTTTTGTCATCTGAGATGTATATTGTCTGCCGGTCAGGCGAAGGATTAAGTTCTCCTGTGACTTCAAATGCAGCGATTAGATCTCCACTTCCTGAGGGTTTTTTGCGGACAGTTATCCCATGTCCTATTCCGTCGTCATTGTTTCTGTACCATTCAGTGAAGCCATCGTGAACAGAGGCAAGATTTGCTCCGTCGATTTTGATCTCTCCCTTCTCCGGCGATATCATGGCACCGGAGCGGCCGACACCTGAAAGTGACATTGAAAATGAACCAACACCTGTTTTTAAAAGGACTGACCCCAAACCGTCTGTTGAGACTGATGTACCCTGTCTTTGGTTTAAGGCAGTCCATCTGCCTGTGATATCATCATATGTAAAAGAATGAAGAGATTCAGAAAGACCTGATTCAGGATTTTGCTCTGGGTTAGCAATATCTGTTGAATTCGGACCGGACGGGGTGTCATTCATATCCGAACTGCTTAAATCTGATATTAATACAATTATTGAACAAATTATGGCCAGTATAACCAGGCCTGTAATTATTATTGATTTATTCATTTTTAACTCCCCTGATGAATGTATTTTGAGGATATGGGCCGCTATGGTAATAGTAATATTGATCCAGCCGGATTAGACCCTGAAATTATTAAAAACCGGAATTTAATATAAAAAAGAATTAAGAATCAGCCTCAGGCGACTCATAGGGTTCATCATGGAAGCGTTTTTAAGGACACTTTTCAGAACGGGTCAACTCATCATCGGCGTACGAAGGCATATTTTTCTGCAGCTTTTGCAGGATTTTCTGCTGTATATATTGACCTGCCGACGATCATTCCGTCGATTAGAGGCGCTATCTCTTCTGCACTTCCTCCCTGTGCACCGACTCCGGGAGAGAGAATTTTTTTGTTTCCGATAATCTCCCTGAGAGCCTTAACACGCTCAGGTCGTGTTGCAGGCGCTATGATTCCGTCTGCACCGCAACTGACTGCCATCTCTGCAAGTCTTTCTGCGATATTGCCTGATAAAAATTCAAGTGCTCCGGGATGACTCATTTCGCAGACGACATAGCATTCTCCGCCGGCATCCTGTGCCGCCTCGACGCATGCGGTAACAGAATCGCTGCCTGTAAAACCCTGTGTTATTATTGCAGAAAATCCGGCTTCAAAGACATGTTCTGCAATAAGACGGTTAGTGTTCGGGATGTCTGCAACCTTAAAATCAGCAATCAGTGGAAGGCCGAAATGGGAAAGTTCGGTAGCAATAGAAAGGCCGGCACCGAGAACAAGCGGGTAGCCTATCTTTATTGCGTCAAGATAAGGTGCTGTCTCTTCCGCAATCTCAATCGCCTCTTCTCTTGTTAAAACATCCAGGGCAAGAATAAGTTCTGTCATTTTACCTGTCAAGCCTCTCTAAAACTGCCGCGACAATCAAAGGCAGGTTTATTGTGGCGTCACCGTAGACTGTCTGTGCAGTTGCCTCACCTGTAAGCTTTCCCCAGGATTTTGCCTCTTCAAGGGTTGCACCCGAGAGTCCGCCGAGGTCAGGTCTGTCACCTGTTAACTGGACTGCGTAGTCAAAGCCGTTTGGCGTCATTAACATGCTCTGGAATATGTAGTTTTTAGGCACTCCTCCGCCGACAAGCATTGCGCCTGTCTTTTTTGCTTTAAAGCAGGTGTCCATTAATTTTGACATGTCAGAAAATGCATCTATTGTAACTCCGCCGGTCTGATTAAAAAGCCAGTACTGAAGGCCGATCATCGAGTCCTGAATTGCCGGACAGTATATTGGAATATCTTTTTTTGCGGCCTCTGCAAGTATTCCTGTGCTCAGGTTTTCACCAATTAAGCGTGTTAAGTCCTGTATTGAATATTTTTTACTTTTGTCAAGCGTTCCGAAAACGTCCTGTAAGAACTCTTCAAATTTTATAAAGGCATCATTCGGGAGAAATACATCGTATATTCTGTTAATTTCCTCTTCACAGAGTTGTACATCATCGCAGATTTCGGTTCCGTGATAATGTTTACATCCAATTGCCTCGATTGTGTCGTGCGTTATGTTTGCACCGGTTGAGACAAGAATATCAATATGTCCGTCTTTTATGAGGTCAGATACAATTCCTCCCATTCCACCGGGCACCATTGCGCCTGCGAGTCCGAAGAATTTGACAGTATCGGAATCACGGAGCATTTTTTCGTATATGTTTACGGCATGCCACAGTGAACCTGCGTTATATGCACGGGATTTACCAAACTCTTCCACCAGTTCGTTTACGGTCATTCCGGGTTTCACCTTCGCCTGTATCACCGGTGTACCGCATATATTTTCATTATTCATGGTTTGAAAACAAGCCTCTCTTTATTGCTTTATAATATTTGTCCTTATAGGCGATAAGTGTTAAAGAAGAAAATTATGCACATCCGAAAAACACCCTTCATTTTTGTGATAACCGGAGTTCTTTTAGTATCCTGATTAGCTCTCTGTTTAAGGCCGGGAGGAGCAAACGCTAATATTATAGGGTTCTGGGTTGTATCTGGTGATTGTCAGATGAACGGCAGAAACCCGGGGCATGCGGAGCGAATCCTTTACGAAAGGGAGAGGCGAAGAGAGGAGAATTTCTGGATTTTTGTAAAACAGCTTGAAGATACAGGTATCCCGTATCGTGTTAAGTCTGCCGAGGCGCTGGGAATTGCAGGAGATCTGAGAGCGGTTCCGCATCTTATTGAGTGCATCAAAAAGGAGGATGATCCCGGTGTTTTGTACGTTGCGGTCTGTTCACTCGGGAAATTAAAAGATAAAAGTGCGGTTGTACCTCTGCTCTCTTTTCTTGCACATGATGATAAGTGGGTAAGACGCGGTGCGGCAAAGGCGCTTGGAATGATAGGTGACCGGGATGCGGTTTTTCACATAATGCCGATGCTTAACGATCCCAGTCCGGAGATCAGGGCAGCAGCTGCGGAAGCTTTGGGAATGATGAGTTACTGGGATGTTGTCGATGATATAATTCCTCTTCTTGACGATGAGGAGACTAAGGTCAGATCTGCTGCAAGGGATGCTGTAAGAAGGCTTGGACGCGGTGATCTTTTTGATAAAACCTGAAAAAAACGAAAAAAGTAAAAAACGGAAAAAATCAGAGGGGGAGTTTTTCAGCTCCGTAGACCTCGTTTATGACCTGTGCAAGGCCGGCATATACTGCTGATAATCCGCAGATTATGCCCTCGTAACCGGCGATTGTCTTTATCATTGCATTTCCTGTAAAGTCTCCTGCTGCCAGAAGGAAGAACAGTATCGCAAGTGATGCAAATACGAACTGAAGCGCCCTGTTCATCTTTAAGGTGGCGATAAACATTACAGCCGTAAACAGTCCCCACATGAAGAGGTAGGCTGTCATCCCGAGATTTCCCGGAGCCGTTCCCAGTCTGAGTGCCGGAATCATGAGAAGTGCCACAAGAGTTAACCAGAAGAATCCGTATGAACAGAAAGCTGTTGTTCCAAACGTGTTATTCTTCTTCCATTCCATTATTCCGGCTATTACCTGGGCAAGACCTCCGTAGAATATGCCCATCGCCATTATCATGCTGCCCAGTCCGAAGTATCCTGCATTGTGCAGGTTTAACAAAACTGTCGTCATCCCGAATGCCAGAAGGCCCAAAGGAGCCGGATTGGCAGTCCCATCCATTAAAAATATGTTGTTTCTGTCTACATCAGGCATTAAAAACCACCTGTTTCTATAATTATAATGATTAATCATTATAATTAACTTTTGGTTGGTTTAATTTTGGATGTATAAAAAATATGGTTTATTCATTCTTTAAATTGCTAAACTGGTGGGTAATAATGAGAATTTAATATTTTATTGCTTATCTGTAAGAAAAAATCTGTCCTATAAAAATCATGAATAAAAATACAGGTACAATTAATTAAAATTTAATTCTACAGAAAATATTGTAAAAACAGAAATGGGCCTGATGCGATTCGAACGCATGACCGCCCGGTTATGAGCCGGGCGCTCCACCACTAAGCTACAGGCCCCTGAGTATAAAGAAAGCGTCAACCGGACTGCCGGAAATCATACAGGACTCAATGGGGGGCATTTGATCCATGTGCGATTTATGACAGTCTGGTTGTGCACATTTATTTCGTTAAATGTGGTTAAATAGATTTTGAGTTGATGGTGCCTGATTCGTTTTATTATCAGGTTTTTTTTGGTTCCTGTTGGTTTTCAAATTCGCTTTCCGGCGGTGTTATATTGTTAATCTCCTTCCATTTCAGATTTCCGGCAAATATCTCTTCAACCCTCCGTTTGGGGAACTTTCTCAGATAAAAGTTTCCGAGTGCCGCAATAATTATCGCGCCGAAGAAGACGAATATAAGATCAAGCATTGTATCGGTGTTTCCGTGCTGCATATCGCCGCCGAGGAATGTGTCAACCAAAAACTCGACAATTTCCCAGAAAGCCCCGAATGCCATTGTCATCATAATTATCATAAAGACAATCATGAGGCGGTTGAAGTTCATTGAGGTGTATCTGTCCATCAGCAGCACAAGAGTAAATCCCAAAAGCGCCATTGTTGAGCCCGAGATCAGGTGGGCAATTTTGTCATATAACGGGTATAGCATCAGATACAGCCCGAAAAATTCTCCGGCCAGATGAAAGCAAAGGGAGAGGACGATTAGAAGCGTAAGTCCCCAGGGAATTGTCATGTTTATTTTTCTTTCAACAATCATGGGAAGAAGAGTTAAAAAGAGAGATATTGCTCCCCATATTGCGAATGTATAGTCATCTCTTAAAAAACTCGATATGATGATAAAAACAATCACTATCTGCAGAAAATATGTGAGCAGAACGCCGATTTTTAATTTCATTTCCAAATTCCCTTATACTTAAAAACCTTCTTTTGTCTGTATTGATATAGTTTTGCAGATATGCAGGAACTGGCCGCAGTAAAGTACGAAGAAAAAAAATCCCGTTTTTATGCCCATCTCTACTTAATCGGATCTCAGGATGATTATTCTGCAATTCTTGACATTCACAAAAAATTATACAAAAAAGCCGGACATCACTGTTCTGCGATGAATTTTATCTCTCCCGACGGGAGTATTTTCTCAGAGTGTAAAAATGACCGGGAGGTTGGACACCCCGGAAGAGCACTTCATTCTCTTCTTGAAAATAAAGGACTTAATAGTCATGTAATTGTTGTGTCACGGATTTATGGCGGAATTAAACTTGGTCCTGCGGGTGTCACAAAGGCCTTTTTAGCCGCGGGAGATGCGGCAGCTAAGTTATATTTCGAAAAAAATGAAAACTAAGACTCTGTTTTACTGACTGAATTTTTGGTTTTCTTAAGGTTTTTTAAATATGGCATTTATCTCTGCCCTTTTATTCTCTTTTCCTTTGATAACCATAGACCATCTGTCTGTTTTTAGAGAGACCAAAAGCATATCAGAAAAAAGTTTTGTTGTCTCTTCTTCTGAAAAAAAATGTGTTATGATGCCGTTTTTTTTAAGGAAAGTATTTTCCTCAGTCTCTTCGCCTTTCCCAAAACGAAGATCTGATCTTTCAAATTCTGAAAAAAATAAAATTCCGCCGGGTCTGAGCACTCTTTTCAGCTCCTCTGCAATCTCTTTCCTTTTCTTTAATTTTGAGTGTCCGGTTACATGGCGGGCGAATACGGCATCAAATGTATGGTCAGAAAAAGGCAGATGTGATGCATCGGATACAAAGATTTCTGCATAAGTGCTTTTTGAGATGTTTTTTCTGCAGAGGCGGGATGCAGTCTTTGAGAAATCAAGGCCGTATATTTTCCAGCCTGTTGTCTCCATTGCATGAATTGTCTTTCCGTTTCCGCATCCTGTTTCAAGAACTTTTGAGCCTGCAGGCAGTTTAGGCAGATCTTTTACACTTCCTGCCCATACATTCCCGCATGCTATGTAATGGTCGTCCCAGAAAGACGGTTTTTCATTCATATTGGTATTTAGTTATACACTTCATGACCTGATTTAATTTATCCGAAAACTAAAATCCGTGTTTTTTATCTGTTTTTATCTTTATACAGTAACCCACGGAGATATTGCCGACTGGTATGATGATGTATTTGCGGCGGTTATTGGAGATAATGATTCTATCTCTGCTACTGATGAGTAAGAACAGCGGCCCGAGAGAATGTTTCTGATAGCCGCTGTTGATATTGTATATCTTTTTCCGTTGTCAAGCATCAGATTGATGGCCTTTTTTGAGCGTGAAAGTGATGTCTTTCCTGCTGCTGCATCAAGATGTCTTCCCCAGTTTTGTCTGATGTGCCAGACATCTCCTTTTTCGCCGGTATAAAGAGTTCTTCTAAGATCCATCACTAATACTGCATATATTTTTCCTGCAATGCATATCTCCATTATCTGGTGAAGAGAACCCTGTGTATCCTTTGCCGGATAACCTGCCTTCTGAATGTAACCTGCCCTTATCATTCCTGCCGCATCCTTTTTTTCTGATTCAGAGATTAACGCCTGTATATATACCAGATCGCCGTGCGTGGAGTGAAAGTAAAAAAATAAAAAAAGTGGAATAATTTTTGCAGGAAATTCTGCTCTGAAGCTTTAGACAGGCGTCATTAGGTTGAAATGCGGGATTTTTTTCGAATGGCTATAATTCAAGTACTACCTGCAATAAATCATTTCTGCATGAGCGGGTGCGAAGATCCGGATGTCATGGAAAACATGCGGCTGATGACAGAAGAGGTATCTTCTCTTATTGATCAGATGTCTGAAGAGAAGATAGATGAATTTCTCTCGGAAATTATAAAGGAGAGGAGAATCTATGTTGCAGGTGCGGGACGTTCAGGTCTTATAGGAAGGGCATTTGCAATGCGTCTGATGCATATCGGCCTTGAGAGTTATGTTGTAGGGGAGATTGTAACGCCTGCAATGCGAAAAGATGATCTGGTAGTCGTATTTTCAGGCTCGGGAGAGACCAACTCTGTTGTTGATATTGCCGAGACCGCAAAGTCGCTTGGCGGATTTTTGTGCCTTATAACCTCACGTGAAAAATCAAGAATTGCAGATTTGGCAGACTGTGTAGTTCTTCTGCCTTCAAATCCTCCTCAGGATACCGAATGGCCGAACACATTTGAGGTGAGGCAGATAACGGGCGGCTATAAATCCCTCTCCCTTCCGCTTGCACCTATAGGAACACTTTTTGAGACATCCGCAATGATATTTTCAGACGCTGTTATAGCAGCGGTTATGGAGATAAAGCACTGTGGGATTGAGGATGTAATCCAGAGGCTCTCAAACATACAATAAAAACAAAAACAGGTGTGTTAAAATTACTGTTGTTCTGTCTTCTCCGGATTTGCCGATAAAATGCCCTGTGTGCAAAAATGACTGCATAAAGGATGCAGAAGAGGTAATATCCTCATTAAATTCAATTTTTTCAAAATGTCCTCATTGCAGGGAGACAGTTTTAAACAGGCAGAAACCCCCTGAATCTAAAATCGGGAAGCCGTGTCCTGTCTGCGGCAGACGCTCTCTGGACAATGTAATCGCACACTGTTATCTGATAATGGCAGAGGAGGAGGAAATTCCTCTGGGCCTTCCTCTTGCAAAGACAGGAACGCCTCTTTTAAACCCGGGTTTTGCAATTAAAACCCTTCCATATCTCCCGGAAAACAGCCTTGTTCTTCTGACTCCCTATGCTTCGCCTAAATCAGCAGAGAGAATTGTAAGAGAAGTGCCTGAAGTAAAGGGTGTTGTAAAGGACAACGGGGTGGTTCCGGGGATATCTTTTGCAGATGACCGGACTGGAAGCACACAGGTATCTGCGACAAACACCCTTCTTGCCGGATGCGATGTCAGGTGTGATGTGTTTTACGCCGGAAATGTCTCTTTTGTTACCTATAAAAACCAGTCCGGGATGCATATTGAGTTTCCACGCGGCTTTGACCCGAAGATAAGATCGGTTGAAATCAATGTCAGGAGGCATATACCTGAAACATTTGTTGATGCATGCTCGGGTTCAGGTACTCTCGGGATATCTGCGGGACTCTTTGGTGTGAATACGGTCATATTCAATGACATATGGTACCCTGCCGCGTACTGGACGGCGGTTAGTCTTCACTCAAACAGAAAAGCGCTTGAGATCTTAAAATCAGAATTTCTTTTTGGATATGAGGAGTTAAAAGAAGCATCAGTAACGGAAAAATCCTTAAAAACCGCACATTTTGAAGGGAAATACTGCTCTTTTGATGTGTATCTCGGAGATTATATGAATCTCCCCTCATTTATCGGAGGTGAGGGAACACTTGCGGCGATTGACGCTTTTGAAAAGAAGAACAAAGTGCTCAATGATGCCAGAATTTCGGACTGGAAGATAAAAGTTGGCGGTGATGCTTTTATCCCTTGAGTCTCCATTAATTATGGGAACTAGTCCGGGTGGTTAGGCGTCACCTGTTACCTGAAACCGCCGTTATGCGGGGGACGAAGTTTGGAGAGCGGCTTTGGCGATCTTTTCAAAGTGCATATTTCCCGACTGCGAAGCCTTGTCCTGAGAGATCAGCGTAGAGGGATCAGGATTCCGGAGGGAATTGCGACCTTTTATTGCGGAGACCGGTCCAGGCCCGGAAGGGAGCAGACTTACCGTAAACGTCTGGTGCCCTCGGGGTTGCAGGGTGGAGAAGGGGAAATGTACAGAGATCTGACACGCGATTCCCACCTCCTTACGTGTTCCTTATTTTTGGTGGGGTTATGGCAAAAGTAACCATTATTGGTGCTACCGGCAAAGTAGGTCAGTTTGCCGCATATTCGATATCGCGTATTCCTTTTGTAACAAAAATTGTTCTTTTTGGAAGGGAAGGCAATGAGGATGTACTTGAGGGTACAAAGTGGGATTTTATTGACTCTTTTGCAGCATTAGGCAGGAGCTTAAAGCTTAAATGGAGCATTGATCCATTGGATATCAGTGATTCGGATATTGTTATAATAACTGCGGGAATTCCGCGTCAAAATGGTCAGGACAGGCTGCTTCTCGCAAAAAAGAATTCAAAAGTTATTGCAGATTATGCAAAGGTTATTGCAAAATATGCTCCTGATTCCATCATACTTGTTGTTTCAAACCCTGTTGATATTTTAACAGCGGTTGCCCTGAAATATTCCGGTTTTCCACAGAACCGTGTATTCGGTCTCGGGACTCACCTTGACTCGATGAGGCTCAAGTCTTTTGTTGCAAATCATTTTCAGGTTCATGTAAGCGAGGTGCACACCCGTATTATCGGTGAACACGGCGATTCCATGGTGCCTTTGTGGTCGGCGACAACCATAGGGGGCATTCAGGTTCAAAATCTTCCGGCATTTTCAAGTCTCCCGAAAAAGGAGATGGTTCACTGGGTAAAAACAGCCGGCTCTCATATAATCGAGAAGAGCGGAGCTACAATATATGGCCCCGGTGCTGCAATTGCAACTCTTGTAAGGACTATTTTAGGAAATGAAAACAGGATACTCTCAGTCTCTGCATATGTCAAAAGCGAGGTTCATGACATCGGTGATGTATGTATAGGTGTTCCTGCAAGGCTCAATAAACACGGGGCATTTCCTGTTCCGATTCGCATAGATGAGAATGAGATCAATCAGTTTCAGGAATCTGTCGAAAAAATACGTGATGCAACCGCCGAGGTGATGGAAGAACTTGAGAAGAGTGAGAATTCTGACCTGAGCGGAGATACTCCGGAATAATAAAATTTAAGAAAACTTCGTCTTTTTCACTGTTTTTTATGAGACAGTGCATGAAACATACGTTTCATGAACGTCTTAGATAATTTAAATAATATTTGGAATGTTTTGATATTCCAATAAAAGTCCTGAATTAAATTTCAGGTAAGTGTCAGGGATACGATCTCTGCACTCTGGACGCCGTCAAAGGCAGCAAGAATTGCTTCAGCCTCATCAGCTGCGCCTGCTTCCCCGTCGGGGATGACAATTGCAACTTTAAGTGATGAAAGTCCGAATCCGATAGGCTCTATCTGCATATCCTTTGTTCCAGGATATTTTTCTTTGATCTGTGTCTTTAATGTCTCAAGGTCAACATCAGGTGACTCAGGCATTACTTTGACAATAATTACTACGTCGCCCATCTCTTATGGCCCCTGGAATCCGCATGACTGGCATTCGTACGGGATACTTTGGTGTCTGCACCTGTGGCATCTGTAGATTGTCTCGCGGCATTTAGGACACTCGAATTTTGTCCAGCCTGGCTCTGAAAGAGGAGCGCTGCATGAGGTACATTTTTCTGCTTCCATATTTTTCTCTCCTAAAATTATCTTATAAATTCGGCGTGTTTGCACTTAAAAACTTCCTATGGATACGTGTGCCGAAAAAACATTTTCCTGAGAGGTAATTCTTTATTACGTCCGGTTTTCTGGCATTTAATACCCATGTGTTGATATTTTTTTCAAGAACATAAGGTATTAGATGTGAGTCGACCTCTTCAAATTCAGAATCTGCGCAGACCTCTTCCAAAATTTTGTTTTCGGATTTTAAGCCGTCAACTGATTTCAGTAAAATGAGATCGGCAGATAGTAAGTCTGCCACCCATGCAGCTATGGTATCAGAGGTAACATCCCACGAATGAGGCAGGGGATCTCTCTCTCTTAATATTTTATAGGGAAGGAGGACAGAGACTCCTTTTGGTATATTTTTAATTTCAGGACTGCCTGTTGTTCTCACTCCGAGTGAGGATATGTAATGTCCGTACTGCTCCATTCCCAGAATTGCCATCCAGTGTGCCGTATCCGGGTCGGGATCGATATCTCTCACTGAGTCGGCAAAAATCCCCCCTCCCGGAACGATGAGTATATTCCTGCCAGAATCCTTTAATATCCGGATTATCTCCGGAAGAACGTCCATTAAGCTCCCGCCTGCCTTTACAACGAGAAGCCTGTCATTTCGGTCTTCTAAAACATTATTCAATACGCCAGATATAATACCCAAAAAGTCATAATGACTTCTAAATGAAAATACAGAAGACTTTTTGCAGGACGCTTCTGGTGCTTGTTTTTATTGCTTTTTTTATGCCTGTCTCATCTGCGTTTGAAATCACCTTATTCTGCCCGGATACCTGGGCAAAAGGTGAAGGTGATGAGTTTTTTGTAATATCAGGTCAGGGGAGTCTTTTTGGTGTTTTGATTACTGACGGTGAGGGAAGTGTCAGATTCCCGGAAGGGTCTGTATGCAGAGGATCTATAACGGTAGCACGTGAGGGGAAAGCCTATACGGAAGTTCACAAAACTGCCCCTGACTACGAAATTTATGATACAGACCCAAAAATTCCCGATGCTATAAGGACGGGCAGTTTCAGGATGGGAAACAGCGGAGATGAACTAAATCTTCTTTTAAATAAAAAAGTAATCCAGACAATAGTCTGGCCCGGTGATGTTAAATCAGGGGAAGGCAGGGTTCACATCCTAAAAGACGGTGTGTGGGATGAGCGGCCTTTTTATATAGGTCAGTCTGACTTTTTGCCTGTCACGTATTATAATGTTTCTTTAACCGCGTTTGTGTCTCCTGACTGTTCGTATGAGGTTTTGGGGGATGCGATAAGAGATGCAGAGTCGTCAATAAATCTCAATGTGTATGAGCTTACAAATCCGGATATTGCAGGGATGATAGCCGGCAAAAAAAGAGAGGGTGTTGATGTGAGGGTTCTTTTGGAGGGAAGCCCTGTTGGCGGAATATCCCCTTCCGAATACTATGCTGTCTCAGAGATGACTGGTGCAGGTATCCCTGTATATTCGATGGAGACTGAAAACGGCGTATTTCACGCGCCATACCGCTATCTGCATGCAAAATACATGACTACTGATGGTAAAAATGTTCTTCTTGCAAGCGAAAACTTCGGGTACACCGGTTTTCCAGACCCGGGAGTTACAGGCAACCGCGGATTTGGAGTATATATTCAGGACAGCGGTGTGTCATCATATTTTAACAGAGTATTTGAGACTGATATCACAGGTGGATGGACTGAGCCCTTCCCTGATAAATACGGCAGTCCCGAAGATGCATCTGAAAATAAATACAACCCTGTGTTCAGACCTGAAGTTTTCTCAGGCGTCACTGTAACTCCTGTAATCTCGCCAGACACAAGTTACCTTATAGAAGATCTTATAGAAAGTGCAGAGGTTTCAGTCGACATTGAACAGGCATACATCAAAAACTGGTCGTCGGGTGAAAATCCGTATCTTGAGGCGGCGATATCTGCTTCCCGGCGGGGTGTTAATGTTCGCATCCTTCTTGACTCATTCTGGTATAACACCGAAGGTGACTCGGACAACGATGAGATGGTTGATTACATAAACGCCGTATCACTGTCTGAAAATCTCAGTCTTGATGCAGCACTTGTTGATCTTGATTCTCTGGGCCTTTTAAAAATTCATAACAAGGGTGTTGTTGTGGACGGAGACTCTGTACTTGTAAGCTCTGTAAACTGGAATGAAAACTCCCCTGAATACAACCGCGAAGCAGGCGTGATTTTAACCGGAGGGGGCGTCGGCGAATATTTTAAGAAAGTATTTGATTATGACTGGGAAAGACGTCAGGAAGCAGTCTCCGGCGGGATTTTAGATATAAATCCTGAAAACGGGGTTATGGATCTGAAGGGTATTTTAGCTGTTTTGGTAATAGCGGGTTTTGTTCTGATTTACATAAGAAGAAGAGACTAAAAGAGAGAAATTCACCGGGCAGGATACTTATCTGTATCCCACCACATGCAGACGCGTCGTGAGATTCCGGAAACTTCAGGTTTTTCTGTTTTCTGCTCCAGGAAGTATTCAAGGATTTTTGTTCTGTCCTCGTCACCTGTTACAGAATGCCTCTGACATATTTTTTCTGCCGCTTTTTCCGGTGAGTCATATATGTCTTTAATTCTCAGTGGGAATGTGGTAACTTCCGGATAGATTCCTGATTCATAGAGGACGTTGTATAAAATATCAGCCTTCGGGCCGGGATAGAAGTCCCTTGAATCTATTGTCTTCCAGAGTTCTGCAAAATCGCCTTCCCATGTAAAATTGCCTGCAAACCAGAAGAGAAAAACCCTGCCCGAGCATACGGAGTTCATCTTAAGGATCTCTGTTTTTATGTCCGCCATTGATAGTGAGTAGGACGCAATTACGATATCATATGGTCCTTTAAGATCGGCTTTAACATCAACATCCTCCCATCTTTTTTGGATTATTGAAATGTTGGAGAGATTCTCTTCTTCTGCCCTCTCTTTAAGCACAGCACACATTCCTCCGGAGGGTTCGACTGCTGTAACTCTCTCTGCAATCTTTGCCGCCGGAATCGCAATGCTCCCCGGCCCTGAGCCGATATCCAGGATGCTGTCTGATTTTTTCGGTTTTATGAGTTCTATCTGATCCAGAATTCTCTTCTGATCACGTTTTGTTCTCTCCCAGTATTCTCTCGCATGGGTTACGGACTCCCATTTTACCCTGTTTCCGTGCTTCTCATCCTCCTCCAGAAGTTTTTCCATTTTTGCCTTCCAGATATCGTTGTAAGATGTATTAGTCATCGAAAAATTCTCCTGTGTTCTCTAATTAATTATTATTCCGGGTATCAATTCTCTTGTTCATCCGTTTTCAGATATAATATGACTGTATCTCAACAATTTCCGCAGAATTTTTTGCGTTTGCATACTCTTCCAATGGTTCAATATTCACCTCTAAAAATCTAAGACCCCAGTTGAATTTTGAAAGAATCTCTTCTGCCTGCTCCTTTTCGCCGAGAATGTATAGTGCAGCGGCAAATGCCTCTAGTGAATTGAGCATAAACGGCCTTCCGAAATGCCCCGGATTTGCGGCGACAAGGAAGGGAAGAGCTCTTCTTCTTCTCCAGCCCTCAACAATTCCTGTATCAAGTGCCTCCCATGAGCAGTCAAGGACAGTTATTGAAGGCGAGGTTTTATCTGCCGGTGAAAGGGCCTGGGATGCTGTCGGGTCAAGCATCAGGGTGTTTTTGGGTATTGAAGAAATCTTTGGAAAGATTTTCACAAAGCCAAACCTCTCAAGTTTTTTGACAGAGCAGACTTTTGGATCACAGGTGTTATCCCGCCATGCAAGAAGCGGTATCATCATTATACTGTGGTAACCAAAATCCTATCAATGTTTATACTGATGTGTCCGTGCATCGGGGACTACACTCTGAGGGCGGAGGGAATAACAAAACCGTCTGATATTGAGCTGTTTTCGCGGTGCATTAAAAGATGTGAGGAATTTGGCATTGATATCGTCTTTCTCCCCTGCCCTGAGACCATATATCTCGGGAGCGGCAGAAAACCCACGAATTTCCTTGAAAGTCTGAATACTGAGGAATTCTCTGGACTTCTTGAAAAATTAAAGAATGATACAGATGTGTTTACAGAAGAGGACGAAAAGGCTCTCTGTATTGTGGGGGTTGACTCATCGCCTTCCTGCGGTGTTAACATGACATATTACTCTGATGAAAAAAAGAAGGGCAGAGGTGCGTTTTTAAAGCTTTTTTCAGACATTCCCGCATTTGATGTCGCTGATTTTGCAGAATACAAAATATATCTTGCCGCTCCATTATTTTCAGATGCCGAGAGAGATTATAATCAAAAACTTGCCTGCCTTTTAAGAGAGCACATGTTTCTGGTTCATCTTCCGCAGGAAACCGGTGATAACCAGAGTTTGAGGGAGAAACATCATAATAAGATGATATTTGATGCCAATCTTTCAGCCCTAAAAGAGGCCGATATTGTGGTGTCGGTAATTGACGGCCCGGATGCCGATTCAGGCACTTCATGGGAGATGGGATATGCATATGCAAACAACAAACGGATAATCTCTCTCCGGACAGATTTTCGTCGTGTGGGGGAGAGCGAGATTGTCAATCTGATGCTCGAAGAGTCATCAATTGTCGTAAATTCTGAAGAGGAGCTTTTATATGTCCTGAAATCGCCCTGTTATCTGAAAAATGAGTCCGGTTAAACTGATTAATATATGTATTTATTAAAGATGAACTTCTAAAAAATTCATTTAATAAATTAATTTAATAAATTAATTTTTCGGGCATAAAACCGTCATCAAATTGCCGGGAAAAAAATAATTTGTCAGATTTCATTTACCACGGGTGAGACCTTTGCCGACGAATAAAATGATCCTTATAGTGGGAGAAGAGGGCGTTATTAATTCAGGGATAGGAGAGACTCTTGAGAATCTCGGCTATAATGTTGTCGGCGAAGCAAAAAACGGGCAGGAGGTGACAGAGATGGCAAAGGTGCTTCTTCCCGATCTTGTTTTAATGGATATCGCACTTCGCGGGGATATGGGGTGGACAGAAGCGGCAGAGCAGATATATGGTCTCTATGATATACCGGTAATCTGTCTGCTGTCCCCTTCCGATGAAGTGCTCTTAAATGGCGCTTTTAAGAGAAACGGTTTCGGCTATCTGATAAAACCGTTTAGTGAAAGGGAACTTTACAGCAATATCGAGATGACACTTCACAAGCACAGGATAATGAAGAAGGCCGAACCCGGAGATCTTGAGTCAACTCTTACATTCGTCTCTGATGCTGTGATAACAACCGATGCGGGTGGAAATGTGACAAGAATAAATCCTGCTGCCGAGTCCCTGACCGGATGGTCACGTGAGGAAGCATCGGGTCTTGATTTTTTTACATTATTTAAACTGGATAAGGAAAGAATCTTCGGGATGATGAATTCGCTTCGAAATGATTCATTAGAGAAGAAAAACCTTCTTTCATGGGTTGACGGCCTTAAACTTAAGAAAAAGTCAGGTGAGGAGACTTATCTTTCATTAAATATCGGATATGTTAAGGGAAACAGATGGGATCCGGATGAATTTTTCTTTGTTTTAATTCCTGATGAGATGATGGAGCAGTGTGTCCGTGAGAGCAGTCTTGAGAGATATTACAGAATTGTGATGGATGCTATAAAGAATCCTGTCTTTCTTGTGGATTCCAGAATGAAGATTGTTGTCTACAATCAGGCATTTTCAGATCTCTGCAATATTCTGGGGATAAATCAGAGTTATACTGACAAACCGGTTTATGATATCCTTCCAAATGCGATTTTCGGTGGCAAAACGGATTATCAGGACATCTTCGGGACAGGTGTGTTTTACAAAAAAGAGAGGATGTATAAAAGATTAGATGAGACTCGGATCATAGATATCGAGACAATACCTCTCTTTGACAAAAAAAAGGTTACACATCTGGCTGTTATTATCTATGATGTCACATGGGAGAGGGAAACTGATGAGAGGGATGAGAAAATTGCTGAAAATTTCAGTGCTCACAGCAGAAACATCGAGGAGATAGCAGATCTCTGTGCCCTGTTAAAATCTCCTGTCGGCAGGATAAGAAATCTTGCCGGAGGCGAGAACTCCGGTAAAAGTAAACAGATTTCTGAGGCTGCAACGGAGATATCTGATCTTTTGTTTGAGATTGATATGAAACTGCTTAATTATGAAAAGATAAAGACTTATTTTGATTTTTGTGGTGTTTCTCTTTTGGATGAAAAAAAGGGAGAAGAAAAATAGTTCACCTGGAATTCTTTTTATCTGACAATCCAGGTTTTTTTAGATGTCGCTGATATCTGCCGGAATGTGCCACATGCTTTCCGGGATTATTATCTCAAATTTTGCGCCTTTTTCGTATGTTCCTGTCTCCTGTATCCTGATGTTTGTAATGCCCAGAATGTTTTCAACAAGGAATAAACCGTATCCTGAATTCCCGCCGTATCCTTTTGTGAAAATTGTCTCTTTTTTATCCGGTGCTATTCCGCATCCGTTGTCTTCCACAGTTATGATTCCTGTGACATTTTTCCCTTTCTTAAATGAGACATTTATTTTTGAGACTGTTTTTCCATGCCGCTTTGCATTGTCAAAGAGATTGAAGAAGACTTTTTCAAGCATCAGATCGGCGAATATCTCAACATTTCCTGTATCAACAAAAATCTCGGTATTTTCATCCATTGCTGTTATTGCGGCTCTTTTTGCAACCGTTTCAACATCCTGCCATTCAGGTTTGGAAAGGCCCATCTCCTCATAGTCCTTTGTGAAATTGATCTGCTGCTGGATAATTTCTGCAGGCCTTATGAGTTTTGGAATGAAATTTGCGACATCCTTGTTATCTTCAAACAGATCCTCCATAATCTCAAGATATCCCAAAAGTGCTGTTACCTGATTGAGTGCATCGTGTCTTGTGACTGATGAGAGTATGGACAGCTTTTTGTTTGCCTCTAAAAGAGCATCCCTGTACATAATAGTCTCATCAACATCGGTAAAAGTTCCCACAATTCTTATAGGTTTGTTGTTTTTAACCCCGACAACATTTCCCCTTGAACGAATCCATTTCCATGTTCCCTGTTTTGTTTTTATTCTATATTCGCGTGTGAATTTTCCCGGGGATTTTATTGACTTTTCAAAGCTTTCAAGGACTCTCTGGAGATCTTCAGGATGGATCATGGTCTTCCAGACATCAGGGGTAATTAAAATCTCTCCCGGTTTATAGCCAAGCATCTCAAGTCCGGCAGGACTTGTATAATACTTTTCTGTTTCATAACTCCAGTCCCAGACTCCGTCTTTTGTGGCATGCATTGCCATTGTGAGTCTTTCTTCGCTGATTTTGAGAAGTTCGCCTGTTATTTTGTGTTTTCTGTTGGATATTTTAAGGAGGACGGATATTATGAATAAACAAAATCCTGCAATTAATATTGCGATATATTGTATTGCCGGAATCTCTACCGATGTTTCCGGTTTTTCGTGGATTTTACTATCTGCGGGCAGTTTTGCAAATTCATATCCAAAATTGGTGAGAACATTGAAGTCAAAAAACGGGTAACTGTATGCATCAGGAGCTATTTCGATGTCTGATGGATTTTTTCCGGTTATTATCTCTTTTGCTGTTTCTGCGGCCAGATATCCGTGGTGATAGGGTGGCATTACTATGCCGCCGACAGAACCGGAACCAACGATATTATCCATCATTACATATATCGGGACTGAGCTCTTTTCCGATATCATCCTGACAGCTTCATTGTTTGTAAAAACATTTCCGTTCTCGTCCCTGTTGAATACTGCGTATATTATTGCAGAATCCTCTGGCATATTTGATGCCTCAAACAGGAGTTCTTCCATGCTGATGTCATATATGTGGACAAATTCTATTCTGTCTGTATAATCAGGGATTATTTCATTCAGAATATTCCTGTATGATATTCCTGTTTCAGTATTGTCTGTTAAAAGATAGATTTTTTTAAGTGGTTTTGGATTTATCTCAATAGCAGTGTCAATATTCTCTTTTATAGGCTGAGATTCAATAATGCCTGTTACATCCGGGTTTTTCTCCTGAAAATCCGGAGGAACTTCGTTGACACCGCAAAAAACAACAGGTGTTCCCGGGAAGAGTGTGTCTTTATATTTAAGGATAAAATTCAGGGCATTGTCATCAGATGTTATTATTACGTCAAAATTCCTGTCTGTATATTTATACCTGTATGAATTGTAAAGATTGTCGTAATTTTCATCTGTCGGGAAATTTTTTGTGTCCATATATTCGGTATAGAGCGTTACAGAATCGTCATTTTCAAAAAATTCATAAATGCCGCGTGAAATCTCATCACTCCAGTCGAACCCCTGATGGTATGAGTTTATGTAAAGTACATCTTTTTGGTCTGCCGCAGCGGCCGGCTGTATTAACGGGAGAAAAAGCAGAAGTAAAAAAATCAGAATCAGGGATTTTAATAATACCCTGTCGCCTTTTCTTTTTTTATGTCCCTTTGTAGTATCCATAAAATAAGCTCTCAAATTTGATTTGGATATTATAATAAAAGCTTTTTATTATTTGGATTTTTAAAGATATTTTGTTATCTGTATTATAAAGTATAGGTCCCTATTTGTTTTAATTATATGCGGGGACGCCTGTCAAAAATCCTGTATTATCTGGTAAAAAGCTCATGATTATGACTTCCTTTGCGCGTCTAAACTGTCTATAATTTGTCATATTCTTTAAAAAACACATATTTCTGTTTTATACTTTAAAAGACGCAGATATCAGACGTTTTTTTAATGAGCAAACATCTCCTGCAGGAGGTTATTATATATATTCTTTTTCAATTCTCATTTTCATGATCTAAGGCTTTATATCTGTCAAATTTGGATTTTAATATTTATATGCTGTTTAATAGACAATTGGGGCTGTATGCCTTGACCACAAGATATATATGGCATCTTATGAAACTCTGATTTATAGAAATGATGCACATTAATTTTTCCGGCAATAATCGTCTGTTAAAACCCATGGAAGTCTCGGAAATTATGGAAAGAGAAGAATGTTTTTTAGGATATAACCAGACAAACACATTCCTGAAATACCGCTCCTCAATGACAGGGGACAGGTCTGTACTGAATATTGTCTCAGAGCGTGACGAAGCGGACTGAATTGATATCCGTAAAAGCCACCCTGATACTAATCGTGGCAAACAGAGTATATAATCCCTCTTTTTCAGCTAAAAATTAATTTGAAGATCTTATTAATACAGGGTCAATCGTTGTTTATCGATAAGCAAAGGGCTGATGTGGCATCCCTCTGTGATGTCCCTGACGATTTTTCAGAGAGACTCTGTTTGATTATAAACCTGTATGTGGTTTATGAGGATATTTGCCTCAAAAAAAGGTATTTTTCTGTCAGGTGTCTATTCGTTGAGAGATTTGATAATAAAAGCGACATTCCTGCCAAATTTTCTTACGGTTTCTATGCCTTCTTCATCCTCTGAGACCTCGCCCTTTGCTTTTCCGAATGCAATATTCCAGTAGTCAGAACCGGCAACAATCATGTCGTTTATGAAATAGAACATCAATAGCTCCTGGATTGTTGCTGTATGCCCTCCTCTTCTTCCGACGGCAATCGGCCCTCCTACCATTCTTGAGAGGAATCTGTCGCCTCCGTATGATACCATCGCGATTCTCTGTATTGCAGACATAAGATCGCCTCTTGCCGTTCCGAAATAGACCGGAGATGCGACGATAAGCCCCTGGGCTTCTTTTATCTCCTCAATTATTTCGTTTAACCCGTCATCATCTATTGCGCAGCGTCCCTTGTCTTTTTTGCATAAACCACATGCAGTGCACGATTTGAAATTTTTATCCTTAAATGATATAATCTCAGTGCTAAATCCGCTGCTCTCTATTGCGTCTGCACATTCCCTGCAGAGAATTTCGGTGTTTCCTCCCTCTCTCGGGCTTGCATTTAATATAATTACGTCTGCCATCTCTCTCTCTCTCTCACTCTTTCTCTTTTATATAATTTTAAGGCCGGAATATTTAGAATTTTATATGTTTGTAATCTGACGATTTTTTTATGTAACAACCAGTTTTTGAACAGTTCTCCATGCTATTGCAAACATTATTGCTGCAAAGAGCGCCAGATAGGTAAACGAGAGGAGAATATCCTGTGTTGTATATATGAAATGTATCCCGAGTGCAGTGAAATTATCACCTATTGCAAAATATCTGATACCGTTTATGAGATGAGTCAGCGGGTTCAGATAAGCGATATCCTGAACAACCGGGGGAAATCCTCCTGTCGGGTATAAGGCGTTTGAGACAAAGAAAAGAGGCATTGTCAGAAGTGTTGTAATTCCCTGAAATCCTTCGGGTGAGTCCATTCTGAGAGCAATTGATGCCGAGATGCATAAAAACGACATTGCAAAGAGTGCAATGAAAATAAAGATGCCTGCAAGTGATATGAGTATCTGTAAGCCTGAATACCCCTGGAAAAACTTAACTCCCAGAACAAGTCCGAATACGATAACTATCGACGACTGAATCCATGATTTTGTAACTCCTGACATCACAATACCAATAATAAGATCTCTTCTTGGCATCGGGCTTGCCAGGATTTCCCTTAAAAGTCCCCAGTTTTTATCAAAAAGCAGTATAAAGCCGCCGAAAATATTTGTAAAAAGAATCGTGACAGCAATTATGCCTGCACACATGAATGTAAGATATCCTATATTTAAGATGCCTGCAAGAGGCTCTGACTGGGAGAGAATCCGGTCAAAGTTTCCTGCCATTGATATTCCGAAGAATGCAAGCCATAGTGCAGGCTGAAGGAGCGATGATAAAAGCTGTGTCTTAAACCGCAGATATCTTGTGATATCTCTTCTGAAGACGTTTAAAAACCCCCTGTCTGCCATATTATTTTCCTCCGGCGTGATTTTTGTGATTCCTGTCTTCGTCTCTTAGCTCTTTTCCTGTATAGTGCAGAAAAACGTCATCCATTGAAGGTTTTTTCAGGTTTAAGGAAAGGGCTTCGATATTGTTCTCCTCAAGAAGGTGCAGAATCCCGGGAAGAAGTTTTGTTCCGTCTGATTCTGCCATGAGAGCTATTATGGTTCCTTTTAAAACTGCATTTTTTATTCCGTTGTGCCCTTTTAGAATCTCTGTCGCCTTTTTGTTATCTGATGTCTCAAGATAGATTATATCCTCGCCAAGGCTGTTTTTTAGATCTTCGGGAGTTCCTGTAGCAATAATTTTTCCATTGTCAATTATTGCTATCCTGTCAGAGAGTATGTCTGCCTCGTCCATGTAATGGGTTGTCAGAAATATTGTTGTTCCTTCTCTGTTTACTGCTCTGAAATAGTCCCATGTCCGCATTCTTGTCTGCGGGTCAAGTCCGATTGTGGGTTCGTCAAGGAAGAGAACCTTTGGCCTGGTCATAAGTCCCCTTGCAATCTCAAGACGTCTTTTCATGCCTCCGGAGAGCTGCTTTGTAAATGCTTTCTTCTTATCGGAGAGTTCAACGAGCTCCAATAGCTCTTCTGTTCTGTTTTGCCACATCTCCTTTGGCATCGCATACAGCTTTGCGTGAAACCCGAGTGTTTCAGATACAGTCATGTCCCTGTCAAGAGTTATCTCCTGAAAGACTATTCCTATAGATTTTCTGACCTCTTCGGGATCTTTTCCGAGATCATGTCCTGCAATTTTTACAACTCCTTTCTGTAATTTAAGAAGTGTTATTAAAATATTGATTGCTGTGCTTTTCCCTGCTCCGTTCGGGCCTAAAAAAGAGAATATTTCTCCTTTTTTAACAGAAAAGGAGATATCCCTGACAGCCTCAAAATCGCCGTATGAGTGGCTGAGGCCTGATACCTCTATTATATTTTCAGAATCCGTATATTTCATCTCCGTTTTGCATAACGCTTTTTAACTCTATTTTATCGGTTTTTAAAGCTCAGGATTCAGGATATAAATAAGTATCTTTATTTAATGCATATGAAGCGAAAAAAATTCATTACGGAAAGATTTTAGTCGTCCTGATCTTCATTTTCGTCTGCAAAAAATCCCATCGATATTGCGTCAAGATCGTCTTCTTCAGGGTATATCAGTCTGAATACAACTGAACCGTCATCAAGTATGTCACCTGGTTCAATGTAGCTTTCTTCAGGAATTTCGATCTCTTCCTCATTTCCGTCAGGTCTTCGGACAAGGGCCTTCATGGTAACACATCTTCTATAAGCGATATAGGAGGATTTTGTAGGATATAATTTTTCGCATGAACTGATCTTTTTCGGGATGCCTTTTATCTCATCTGTGAGGAGAAAATTTCAACAGGTTTTCACTTTACCGGACGAAAATGCCGATAATATTGCATAGTTATATAAATTATTATGTCACCTTTGAAATTGTTATTGAGATTTATAAATGAAATCTCAGGTAATTAAAACCAAAGAGCTGCCGGACTATTCTGAACTGTTAATAATAGCAGTAAGCATGGCAGTTGCCGTTTATGTCAGTATTCTCTCTCTTAATGCGGGATGCTTCATAATTTTTCAGAATCTCTTTTATATTCCTATAGTAATCGCCTCTTTCTGTTGTGGCAGAAAGGGGCTTATATTCTCAATTATTGTGGCATTTTTCTATCTTGCACTTATATTTGCATATACGAAGGACTCGGCTATTCTCTTTGGTGCTGTATTGAGGGCTTCTATATTTGTCCTTGTCGCCTGGATGGTAAGTTATATCTCTCTGAAAAAAGTTTTTATCAGCGTATTAGAGGAGAGTCAGGTCCGTTACAGGGAGCTCGTTGATAACCTGATATCAGGTGTTGTGGTTTATGAAGCGGACAAAAACGGTGAGGATTTCATAATAAAAGAGTTCAACCGGGCCGCAGAAGATATCGACGATATCAGAAAAGAGGATGTTATCGGGCATAGTGTCCTTGAGGTGTTCCCCGGAATTGTGGATTTTAATCTCTTTGAGACTTTCAGGAGAGTCTGGAGGACGGGAATTCCTGAAGATCATCCGGTATCACAATATAAAGACAACCGGATTACAGGCTGGCGCGACAATTATGTGTACAGACTTGCCTCTGGAGAGATTGTTGCCATTTATACTGATGTTACTGAGAAGATGCAGGCAGATGAGATATTAAGGGAAAGTCAGGTGAAATATCAGAGAATTCTTCAGAATATGCAGGATGCATATATCAGAACCGACCCTGACGGTATAATAATCATGACAAATCCCGCAGCAGCCAAAATATTCGGGTTTAATTCCCCTGAGGAGATGGTTGGCCTTTACGCAATGTCTCTTTACAACAATTCTGAAGACCGCCAGACTCTCTTCAATGTCCTGAAGGAAAGAGAAGAAGTTCTGGATTATAATGTCAGGGGACGGCGCAAAGACGGCAGCAAATTTTGGGCATCAATGAATGTTCAGTATATCTATGATGAAAACGGGGCAGTTGAAAGTATTGAGGGTTTCATACGCGACATCACCGACCGCAAAGAGGCTGAAAAGGCGATTGTGGCAGGTGAGAAGAAATACAGAAATCTTGTTGAGAATATAAGTGATGTTATACTCACTCTGGATCTTAATGGAAATATAGAGTATATAAGCCCTGTTTTCGAAAAAATATATGGTTATACCCGGGAAGAGGTGACAGGAGAGCATTTTACAAGGTTTATCTATCCTGATGACGTTGTCCGGGTAACAGAAGGATTCAAAAAGCGCCTGAAGGGAGAATATGGTCCTGATATGTTCAGGGTTGTTGCATCGGATGGCAGTCTGCGCCATGTACGCACCACACTTACACCTCAGGAGGAAAATGGGCAGATTACCGGACTAAACTATGTTTTAACAGACTTTTCAGAGATACAAAAAGTGGAAGAGGCTCTTTTAGAGGCAAACAAAAAACTGAATATACTCTCTTCTGTAACACGACACGATATTTTAAACTCAATTATGGTAGTAAAGGGTTATCTTGAACTATCGGATGATCTTGTGGATAATCCTGAACTCAGGAATTATATTGAGATTGCAAACAAAGCTGTTGATACAATTCAGAAGGAGATTGAATTCACACGGTATTATCAGGATATAGGAGTCAATGAACCCGAATGGCAGAATGTGGAAAAAATTGCCGATATTGCTTCAAATCAGCTTGTCACAACAGATATCCACTTTGAAAATTCCTTAAAAGGGCTCTTTGTGTATGCAGACCCTCTTATTCAAAAGGTATTTTACAATCTGATTGAAAATTCGATACGTCATGGCGGGCATGTAACTCATATCAGTATTTTATATCTGGAGTCTGAAGACGGCCTTAAAATTATCTATCGCGATAATGGTGTGGGAATTGAGGCAGAGTATAAGGATGAGATATTTGAGAGAGGATATGGAAAGAATACAGGTCTTGGCCTCTTCCTCTCAAGGGAAATACTGTCCATTACAGGAATTGAAATCAGGGAGACAGGTGAACCTGAAAAGGGCGCTAAATTTGAGATTCTGATGCCAAAAAAAGATTATCGCATAAATCCGATATGAATCAGTCTAAAAGAATAATTAATGACTTTGCAGTGCAAAACTTCAGAAACTTAAACACTAATTCGGGACTTTAGGTTATGAATGCAATAATTCTTGTTGGTGCAGGAGGGTTTATAGGCGCTGTCGGCCGTTATCTTCTTTCCGGATGGATTCAGGACGGTTATTCTGTTTTTCCTGTCGGCACAATGGGTGTCAATGTAATTGGAAGTTTTCTTCTCGGGTTTGTTATGTACATGACCGAGTTTTCAGCAGTATTCAGTGATGAGACGAGAATTTTTCTTGCAATCGGGGTAATAGGAGCATTTACGACGATGTCCACTTTCAGTTATGAGTCTTTCCGTATGCTTGAGGAGAGCAATATCTCCGGATTTTTACTAAACACAGGCGGGACATTTATACTAACACTTGCGGCAATATGGATTGGAAGGACTGTTGCCAAAACTACAGGTGGTCTTTTCATATGATGCTAAAAAAAGGTTCAAAGGCAGTACTTTTAAAGATTTATATAGGTGAGTCGGACAAGTACAAAGGAAAGCCGTTATTTCAGTATCTTATGGGCTTTCTTCGTAAAAACGGAATTTACGGTGCGACTGTAATAAGAGGAATTACAGGATTTGGTGCGACAAGCAGAGTTCATACGTCATCAATTCTTCGTCTTTCAACAGATCTTCCGGTGATAATAGAGGTTGTTGATTCGGAGGAGAAGATAGAGGAGATAAAACCGCTGCTTGAAGAAATTATAGATGGCGGGCTTGTAACACAGCAGGATGTTGAGATCTGTTTTTACAGGGCCAAGGGTGAATAAATTAATAGTTCTGTCCGGTATCAGAAGGATTAATAATTGACAGGAGCTGTATGAAAATAACTGTAAAATATTGTTTTATTCCTGTGAATAAGATCTTTTGTTATGGAGGGTTTTGTAATTGAGCAACGGATTAAAGGTTCTGATTGTAGAAGATGAGGCTTTAATAGGGGTAAGTCTTGAGAAGGTCCTCTCAAAGATGGGCTATAAGACTCTCGGAGTTGCCCGCACCGGAGAAGAGGCGATATCATTAGCTCTTGTGGAACATCCTGATGTAATACTTATGGATATCCGTATAAAAGGCAGTATGGATGGAATTGAGGCGTCAGAGAGGATAAACAGCGAAATCAGCATCCCTGTTATATTTCTGACAGCATACAATGATGATCAGAATATTGACCGGTGTGTAAAGACAGGGTCATACGGATTTTTATCCAAACCTGCAAGTTCACAGGAGATAAAGGCTGCAATTGAGATTGCAGTGAGCAGACACCGGGCCTTAAAAGCCGAAGAGGGGATGAGAAAGAAGGAGTCTGTATTAAAGGCAGTTGGTTTTGCCGCAGAACAGTTTCTCTCCAGCCCTTCCTTTGAGGAGGGGATAAAAGAGACACTTTCAAACATCGGAAGGCTGACCGGTTTTGAAAGGGTCTGCCTCTTTGAAAATCAAAATGACAGCGGGGGCAATATCTGCATGAAGCCTTTTTGTTTGTGGGATTCAAATCCTGTTCAGCATGACTTTTTTTTTGAGGACTGCCTCCCCTATTCATCAATGATTCCCGATTTTGAGGAAATAATGCGAAAAGGAGATACATTCTTTGGAAATGTTGAGGATTTAAAATTGCCCGAGAATGATTTTTTTAAATTCCGTGGCCTTAAATCTCTTCTTTTTGTTCCTGTCTTTGCAGCGGATAAGTGGTGGGGTTTTATCTGCTTTGAGACATGCCGCAAGGCTGAAAACTGGTCGGAAGGTGAAAAAGAGGGTCTTTGTGCTGCGGCAACTCTTATCGGTTCGGCGATTCTTCACCGTAATCTGAATGAGGAGATAAAAAAGAGCGAGCAGAGGTACAGAAGCCTCGTTGACAACTCTCCTATCGGTATTGAGATATTTCAGGACGAAAAAGTAGTTTATACCAGTCCTGTTCTGGCAGAAATGTTCTCAATGAGTTTAGACGATATAAAGAACACACCTTTCTCAGATTTAATTCATCCGGACGATATTGGTTTTGTTCTTGAAATGAACAGAAAAAGGCTGGCAGGCTCTGATGATGTGCTGAATAATTATAAAGTGAGGGTAATCGACGGTAAGGGAGAGATTAAAACGATAGATGTGAATATCGCTTTAATTGAGTGGAACAGGCGGCCTGCAACAATAAATTTCCTTGTTGATATCACAGAGAAGGAGAAGGTTGTTTTAGCATTAAAAGAGAGCGAGGAGCGTTATCGTGGTGTGGTTGAAAATGTAAAGATAAATCTTCTGATTACACAGAACGAGAAGATATGCTACGCAAATCCCTATACGTCAGAATTTCTCGGAATTTCAAATGAGGCTCTCATATCCAGACATTTTATTGATTTTATCTATGAAGATGACAGGGAGAAGGTCTTAAAAAATCACAATATCAGGCTAAATAATCCTGACAATCATTATCTTCCTGAAAAGTATACAATACGGGCATACAACAGCAAAGGCGAGATAAGAATCCTTGATTTTAATACAACTGTCATCCGGTGGAAAGGAAAATCCGCAACCTTAAACTTCCTTGTTGATATCACAGATCAGATTGAATCGACCAGACTTATAAAAAAGGCACTTTCCGAGAAGACAATTCTTCTTCAGGAGGTTCATCACCGTGTTAAGAACAATCTTGCACTTATCAACTCACTTCTGTCAATGCAGGCCAGAACTGCCCGCACCGATGATGTCATAAATTCCCTGCGGGATGCAGAGACGAGAATTTTTTCAATTGCTGCTGTTCATGAGGGTCTGTACAGGTCTTCCTCAATTTCCACAATACCGGCAGGTGAGCATTTCCGCTCTCTAGGTGAGGAGATTATAAACAACTATTCACCTGATGTCAGAATCAAATTTGATGTGGATGCAAAAGACTGTCAGCTGGGTCTTAATCTTGCAATACCTGTGAGTCTTGTCGTAAATGAACTATTAACTAATTCCATAAAGTATGCCTTTTTGGGAAGAGATAAAGGCAGAATCTATATCGAAATGGACTGCACGGATGACTCTGTCAGCCTTGTTGTAGGTGATGACGGAGTTGGAATCTCTGATGATTTTGATCTCTTAAAAATTGAGTCTCTGGGTATGACTCTTGTCAGGAATATTGTTGAGATGCAGCTTGAAGGGACGATAAAACTTGAAAGAGGCGCCGGGACGAGATGGGTTATGTCTCTGCCTTACCTGTGACTAATTTTTTAAAAAAGGATTTAAATTTCTTTGAATACAAGCAGGGTTGTTTGTTCAGCGTCTTTTAATGTAAGAGTCCCGCCGGAAAGGCTGAAGGATTCCGATTTTTGAAGAAGGTTTAGGTATATATTCTCCATTTTCATTATTTGATCTTCACATGCCATCTCTGTTGAACCCACTCCTGATATTTTGATTAAACCGCCTGAAAGAGTGTAATCTGCGAAATAACTGTTGCATCCGGAATTACCTGTTAGTTTTTTGTCATATCCGAAATTTGCTGAGATTATGATTCCTGAGGGGACGGATTCGACTCCTCCTGCGTCGTTATTGTATGAGACAAGCTCCCATTCTGTTCCGGGAAGGGTATAGGGGGTATATTCCAGTATTATGGCTCCTGTTTCATCTGTCAGGACGAGTCTGTTTCCTGAAAGGCTGTAGCCTTTTGCCATTTCGAGAAGTTTTAGATAACTGCTTTCAGAAACGGTATCTTCGTTAGGGGTGCAGGCCATAAGTGTTGAACCGGGAGCTGAGATATCAACTGAGCCCTTGTCTGCCGAATATGATGCAAAATAATTGTTGCAGCCCGAATAACCGGACAGGGTTCCGTCTGTTTTAAAGTCAGCTGTTATAACAGGGCTCATTGAAACAGATCTCAGGCCCGAACCTTCTTCTTTGTATCCGGTCAGTCTCCAGACTGTTCCCGGAAGTTTAAACCTGAAAAATTTAAGAAGTTCTTCTCCGGAACTGTCAAATATTATCAGATAATCTGATTTGACCGAGTAGAAGGCTGAGGATTCAAGACGGGATGCAAAAATATCCTCCTGTGCCATCGCTTCGTCATCGCATAACATTGCGGTTGTCAGCAAAACCCCGAATGTAAGTGTATCATCTTTTATCTGATAAGATGCCGAGTAGTAGTTGCACCCGGAGGAACCTGATGCTCTGTCTTCACCGTTGAAATGGATGGTCGGAGGGTTTTTTGCATATGCCGGGTTCTCCTGTCCGTTTTCATCTGAATAAGATGTCAGAATCCAGGTTTCTCCTGTGACATCTGCCGGGCTTCCCGGGTAGTCAGGGGTGTCTTTTTCTCCTGTACTGCCTGTAAAAAGAAGTGTCACAATTGCTACAATCCACACGATTCCGATGAGAAATATGATATATTTTACATATCCTGTTCTGTCTTTGTCACCCTTATCCTGCATGGCTTAGAGTTACATTTTTTGTATATTAATTGATCCGCCGTCTCCGGGGTTTTTAATAATTTTTTTGTATTAAATCAGAAATTTTAACCCTGTAGAAATCATAACAGAGTCTGATGGGCTATCAATCCATTAAAAGAAGAATATATGAGATACTTGAGACTGCAAAAGAAGGAGATCCTGTTAGTCTTTTATTTGACTATTTCATTGTAGCTCTTATAGTAATCAATATAGCTGCAATAATTCTGGTCAGTGTAAAGTCACTTTTTGAAAATTATTTTTTACTTTTTGTAATTATATCACTGGTAAGTCTTGTTGTTTTCTCAATAGAGTATTTTCTCAGACTCTGGACCTGCAATATCTCTGAAGAATATCAAAAACCGTTTTGGGGAAGGATAAAATGGGCATTAACACCATATGCAATAGTTGATCTTCTGGTAATCCTTCCCTTTTATCTGCTTGTATTTATCGGGGTTGATATAACAGGACTGATTGTTTTAAGGATATTTAGGGTTTTTAAGATAGTCAGGTATTCTGATTCTATAAATAATATTATTGCGGTTTTAAAAGCGGAGAAAAACACTCTTATAACCTCCTATGCAGTGCTTTTTATTGTTTTAATCATTGCTGCAACCCTGATGTATCAGTTTGAGCATGCCGCACAGCCCGAAGTGTTTACAAGTATTCCGGCAGCGATGTGGTGGGGTGTTATAACACTTGCAACTGTGGGTTATGGTGATATTGTTCCCATAACTTTAGGGGGAAAGTTATTCGGCTCGGTTATTGCCCTGATTGGTATAGGTATATTTGCCCTTCCGGCCGGTGTTCTTGCATCGGGATTTGCAAAACAGTTTGAGAAGAGTCAGGAGTCTGAAGAGTCGGAAAAGGTTTACCTCTGTCCACACTGCAAAAATGAAGTCCTGATAAAAGATTTATGGCGAAAAAAATAGAAATCTGCTGTCTTTATTTTCGCCCGGAATCCGGATAAAAATTTTATTTTTTTACTATCAGCATTTCACAGGATGCATCGCCGTTGCAGATGCTTTTTTGAGTGACAGGTTTGTATGCAGGATTTAGGCTCTGAACAGCGGAATGTGCGAAAACACTGCACAATTCAGAGGCAATCCTTGTTTCTGCTCCTGTATCAATTGAGTGATTAATCATTGGGCAATTATTGCATATGATCTTTGCAGCATCGCCTTTTTCCTCTTTTACAGTTATTTCCATCTCCGGGCCAAAAATGGCTTTTGAGTTGAATACAAATGCATTTGCAACATCCATTGCGTTTTCAAGGTGGCAGTTTAGCATCATTGCATATTTTTTCTGCCTGATGCCGGCATCTTTCCATATTTTTAATTCCGCTTCTTTTATCTTTGCATCGCATCTGCCCTCTGAAATTTTTCTAATCTCCTCGTCGAATGCATGAGGCATAAATCTGGCAAAATCTGATGCTATCCTCCAGTGGATTTCTTCAGCTGATATTTCATCTTTAGTTTGCATTTACATCGGCCCCTCCCCTGTTTTTTTGATCCCCGTAAAACAGGTGCTAAAATGAATTATAAGAATATATATTTATGCCTTACACTGAGTCAGAATCTAAGGCAATATCTGATGAAAACAGTGTTTTTTTGGCTTATAATCTGTGAAAAAACTGGAATGTGCGGGAGAAAGACATTTTTTAAATTGTGATATAGTTCATTTTAAAAAAATAATATATTTTATCTTTTGCTAACTCTCATCTGGCAGAAGGGATCACCCATACAGATGTGCCTGTCGAAGTCTATCCTGTAATTGTTGTCGATACTTTCTCCGGCGGAGATAAAGTAGGCGTTGCAGAGGGTGCATGACTCTTTTGGATCTTTTCTGAAGTGTTTTGTATGATTGACAAGAGGGCATTTTTTAATTATTGTTACTGCACTGTCGTTTTTGTCCTGTTTTGCCTCACCTCTCATTTCGGGGCCGAACATTATTGTTGAAAGTTCGTTTATTGCCTGTGCCAGATCAAGAGCATTATTTACTGTATAACCAAGTTCTTTTGCAACTTTTCCCTGCCGCTTGCCTATGTTTTTCCAGATCTGTCTCTCTGCCTGTTCGATCTCTTCCGGCTTGTCAGCTGCAATCTGCCTTAGTGCCCTGTCATAGGCAAAAGGGATTGCGTCTGCACATTTTGTTGCAATATCCCAGCGAATCTCCGCAGGTATATTACCGAGTCTTTCAGCCATTATTTCATCACTTTTCCATGGAGTTTAAACTGATAGCAGTGTTATTATCAGAAAAAGGTTTGCATGTCAAAAATTTCTGCCAAATAAAAAAAGCGCATTTTTTTGGGGGAAATTTGGGATTTTTAATTTAAAAAAAGACTCCTGTAAGGTTCGGTAATGACTTTTCATCAGGTGAGAAAATGTCTTAAAATATGTATGTCTGCTCCAAATTAATGATTTGAACCCTTTCCTCTATTTTTTTATTTCAGCCGGGACACTTTTTTGTGGCCCAACAGTATTAAAGCCCATTAGTTACATATATATAGTTATATTCTTAATCATGGGGGCCTTGGGTACTGGGGGAATATTAGTTTCCACATTTTTTTGCAGCGGGTCAATTTAGGAGATATTTGATAGCATGACAAAATTAAAAGCGATATACTGGGACGACAGGACTCTGTTTTCAAAAGAGAAGCTGGATGAATATATAGTGATTCTTACAGATCTGATTAAAAAATGGGATCCTAAAAAATACAACGGCACAGCTTTTATTCTGATGTCCTATTTTGAGGAGATGAAGAAAGCTCTTGATCTCTTAAGTCAGGAGTTTGGGGATGAGAGGCAGCTTGAAGATATTATTTCCAGAGATGAGATTAATTCATTTGTACCGGTAGCGGAGAATCTGTCCGGATATCCTGTATGGGCGACAGACAGGTGGGGAGTTGCCTTTATGATGGACGATGATGAGACCATGAAGACAATGAATGTTAAGGATATGATCCTGAGTCATTCCGGTGTTTCAGACTATTCAAATTAATTTTTTTATTAACAGTAACTGAAACATAAGTTTCAGGTGTACAGGAATAACTGTAATTCTCTGTCTTTTTCATTATCAGGGCTGTGCCCTCAATTTTGCGTTTATTAAATTTTATTCCGGATAATTTAGCTAATTCTAAATTATTTAGGATTAAACTAAAATATACATAAAAATCCGGACGGATTACAAATTTATGAGATATCATTATGTCTGAGACCAAACCGAGACCTTTTCTTAAGTGGGCAGGCGGAAAGACCCAGTTACTTGAGGAGTTTGAGAGAAGGATTCCAAAGGAGTTAAAGTCAGGTGAGATCTCCACATTTGTTGAGCCTTTTATTGGCGGAGGGGCGTTTTTTTTCCATTTCAACAGTATTTTTTCGTTTGAAGAGTGTCATATCTTTGACATAAATGAAGAGCTGATTTTAGCTTATAGCGTTGTTAAAAGAGATGTTGAGCCATTAATTGAGTGCCTCACCGAAATGACACAGGATTATCTGTCGCGGGATGAGGAGGGAAGAAAAGAGTTCTTTTATTCTGTTCGTCACGAGTTTAACAGAACAAAACCGGATATCAATTTTAAAAATTATAGCAAAAAATGGATTCAGAGAGCATGTCAGCTGATATTTTTGAATAAGACCTGCTTTAACGGACTTTTCCGGGTTAATTCAAAGGGAGAGTTCAATGTACCCTTCGGGCGGTATAAAAATCCGAAGATTGTTTATCCTGATGTTTTAAGAACGGATTCAAAGATTCTTGAGAATACAAAAATACACCTGGGTGACTTTGAAGAGTCGTCCGGTTATATAAACAAAGATTCGTTTGTGTATTTTGATCCCCCGTACAGACCTTTAAGCAGCACTGCTTCATTTACAGGTTATTCAAAAGGCGGTTTTGATGATTCCGAACAGGAAAGGCTTGCGAAATTTTATGAAAAGTGTGATTCGGAGGGGGCGAAGATGATTTTAAGCAACTCTGATCCGAAAAATACAAACGCTGATGACGACTTTTTTGATGATCTTTACTGTAAATTTAAAATTGACAGGGTTTCGGCAAAGAGGAATATTAACTCAGACGGCGGTAAGAGGGGCGAAATCAGGGAGATTGTTGTTACTAATTATTAGTTTTTTTTCAGTCAGAAAATTAAATGATTATTTTTAGATATATTTTGGATAAAAAAAGATTGTGTTATCTATGATGATTTATAAAAATGAATTCTGAGTGAAAATCTATATTGACGAGTCCGGAGATCTTGGATTTGGACCCGGTGCATCTGAATATTTTATAATTGCAGCTCTAATTGTTGGAGATGAACTTTCAATCAGGCGTTGTTTCAAGAACATCCGACGCTGCAAACTCAAAAAGAATATGAAGGACATTCCGGAATTTAAGTATAATAACAGCACTCCTGAGATAAAACGCCGGGTATTTAAGTGCCTTTCAAAATGTGATCTGGAGATTGGTTACATTATCCTGAGAAAGAACTGTGTACAATCACACTTCAAAAATGATATTCAGAAAATTTACAGAGATCTTGTGAGTTTTCTTGTAACAGACATTGTTTCATATTATGAAACTGAAGGGCCGGTTAATATTTTTATTGATAAATCACTCTATGGTATTCAGCGGGAAGATTTTGACTCGAATATAATCTTTAAGATGATAGATAATCCTCAAAATGGTATTGTTGAAAAAGACCTGATTTCAATAAATCATGTTGCATCAGAAAAAGAACCCTGTATTCAGGCAGTTGACTTCATTGCAGGTGCCGTAAATAAGATGCATCGTTCTGATGACGGCGTTCACTACCGGATAATAGAAGATAAAGTAATAATTAAGACTGAACCGTCTGAATATTATAATAAGAAAACGTGAACCCTTCCCTACTTCGTCCCACCCACCTTACGGTGGCCTCATCCTTTTTGGGAAGGTCTTACTCACTGTACTACTATGTGGTACAATCTCGGATATATAATTTTTTATCAAAACAGGATATTTGGGTTATAACTTTTTTATTTAAGCTGATAATTTATTTTTGATATTCTGTATACAGATTTAAGATCGAACAGGTTGCTACAAAACGGATGATAAATTCTGATGCATGTAAGAGGGGCGGGATTAGGGAGATTATTGTTATTAATTATTTAATTGCAATTAAAATCACAGGAAAGAATGGCGTGGATTTCAGAAAATAAGTTGAAAATTATAATTTAATTATTGACAAGTCTATTTTTGGTATGTGTAATTTTAAACCTGATTTTGTAAATTTAAACTGAACTGAATTTGCTGTTGCACAGAATATCTCTATGTGAACTCGCAAAATTGAGCTCTCCAGAAGTTCTCCATATGTTCCTGAAATAAACACTGCCAGTTTTGTAAAAGAATCAATATTCCTATCTGGTTTTGAATAACCGGCTATTGTACTTAATAATTCCAAAATATGATTCAATTTTTTTATAATTTCAATTCTCATCTCAGAATCCTGATAGATATCTAATATTTCACTTGTAATTTTTTGAATTTCCTCTTTTTTATTTACAAGCATCAATCTTTCATTTTCTGAAATCTCCATATTCTAAAATAGCTGTTAATCATTTATATCTCCTTACTCGCGATCAAAAAAATCATTTAATAATCAAAAAAACCAGACCACAGTTTAAATAATCTCAATATATATTAAAAAATAATCATGAAAGAAATTACAAATCTAAGGGAGATGCTCTATCCTGCTGAATGGTGCATCAGATTCTCGGTGATTGCCCTGCTTCTTTTAATCCTGTCAGGGATTTTTCCTGACCAGCCCACAATATACCTCATATATTATGCAGCAGTTGCAGGTGTTTTTTTTGGTCTTCTTCTTCAGTTTACTTATGTCTGGAGCTGGTATAAGAAATAAAAAACGGATTGCGTAAGGCCAGAAATAATTTTAAAAACGCCGGGAAGGAGATTTGAACTCCTGAGGTGCGAACACCAGTGGCTTTCGAGGCCACCGCCTTTCCGGGCTAGACTACCCCGGCACATACAGAAAAATCAAAGACCAGTGGCTTTGATGAAGTTATATATTGTCGATATTTACAGATAATGATAACGCTGACAAAACTTTCGTGCCTGTCCGTTCACTTCATTCGTCTTTTATCAGACCAATACCGTAATAATCGATTTTTTTGCATCTCTTATCTGCATCAGGCATAACTTCTCTTAAAGTGCTGTAAAAATCCTGTTTATGATTCGGCTGATAAAAATGGCACAACTCGTGTGCAACAATAAATTCTATAAGAGAATCAGGGAGCATAGCAAGGAATTCATTGAATATAACGCGGTTTTCTGACGGCATGCATTTCCCCCAGTATGTTTTAAAGTAGCAGATCTCAGTATCCGGGATACGAATGCCGAACAGTTTTGAGTATTTTGGCACGTAAATGTCAATCCTGTTCTGCGTTATTTTGTGAAACAGGGCTGAAATTTCTTTCTCTATCTCGGATTCATCATCCTGCGTATTGTCGGGCATTTTGAGTTTTGGCAGTGTAACTGTAAGAATACCGCCTTTTAATTTCGGTTCGGAGTAATCCCCGGTTCTGATTGTCTTTATTGTGGCAGTCTTTCCTTTGATTAAAATAATTCCGCCGTCCTTAAATTCCAGTTTTTTTACAGGTTTTCTCTCCGCTTCGGTTATTTTTTCGTGGATTACTGATACATTCGCCTTTACAAATGATTCCGCATCCTCCTGTTTTGTTGCGGCCGGCACAATCACTTCAATATTTTTGTCCGCATAAATTTTGATTTTGAAATTTGAGGCCCATTTATCGTATTTTAAAGTGTATTTGTATGTTTTGTTCTCATATGCCACAGAGAGTCCGGAAATTCCTGCCGGGCTGTTTTTTTCAGCGACTGAATACTTCTGTTCAATCCATTTCAGGCTGCTGTTCAGAGCAAAATATATCTCTTCCTTTCCTGTCCCTAAAGGTGCAGTCACTACAAGTTTTGGCCCGTCTCTGATTTCGGGACACACTTTACGGCGGTTTTTAGAGTACTCTACGATAAAAGGGATATTCCTGCTTTTGATTTTTATAAAACCTTCATGCAGTTCATTATCGTCTGTTTTCTTCATATTGTGACAATTCCCGGAATAATATTTTAAGTTCTATAACTATTGGCATTTTTGGGCAATAACTCATGCATCCCACAGCTTTTTTCTGACCTGAAATCTCTCCGGGCATATAGGATATTTAGAACTTCTAATTTTGGACATCTTCTTTTTGCGTTTGTTTTAATACTCCCAAGAGCCTTATTTTCAATGGTTAAGATGCGCAGCGATGAAGCAAAATCAGGATACACAAGGGCGCCAAACAGGTCCCTTATAAGATCGCTTGGAATATCCGATCAGGAGATGAAGAAACCCTTTATAGGGGTTGCAAATTCCTGGAATACCGTTGTTCCCGGGCATATCCATCTGCGTCAGGTTGCAGAAAGGGTGCGTGAGGGGATAGCCGCCGCCGGAGGTGTTCCTTTTGAGTTCAACACAATAGGGGTCTGCGACGGAATTGCAATGGGCCATGAGGGGATGAGATCCTCACTTCCGTCAAGGGAAAACATAGCTGATTCCGTTGAGATTATGATAAATGCTCATCGTTTTGACGCTATTGTCTGCATATGCACATGCGACAAGATTGTGCCCGGCATGCTGATGGCTGCTGCAAGGTGTAATATACCGGCAATTGTTGTGACAGGCGGCAACATGCTCCCCGGATACAGCCGTGGGTGTGAACTCTCCCTGACAGATGTATTTGAGGGTGTGGGTAAGGTCGCTGCCGGTGAGATGACTGAGGAAGAGCTGTTTGAACTTGAATCCGCTGCAATGCCCGGATGCGGGAGCTGTCAGGGGCTTTATACCGCAAATACGATGGCGTGTATGACAGAAGCGATGGGAATGTCGCTTCCCCGCTGTGCTGCAATACCTGCGGTTGAGGCCGAAAAGATGAGGATTGCATACGAGACCGGCGTATCTGTGATGGAGCTTTTAAAAGAGGATATAAAGCCGCGTGATGTAATCACCCTCAAATCCATGAAGAATGCAATCGCTGTTGATATGGCACTCGGAGGCTCGACAAACACTGTTCTTCACCTGATGGCGGTTGCACAGGAGGCGGGAGTGCCCCTGACTCTTGACGACTTCAACAAAATGAGTGATACCGTGCCCCATATCTGTTCGATGCAGCCCGGAGGCCCGCATTCAATGCAGACGCTTCACCGCTCTGGGGGTATTCCTGCTGTATTAAAACAGATTAAAGGACATCTTGAGAACAACATCACGGTGTCGGGCAGAACAATATACGATATCGCAGACAATGCCCCGTATGTAGATGAAAAAGTAATCCGCAGCCCTGAGGATCCGATCCATGAGGCAGGCGGCCTGAAGATTCTAAAAGGCACTCTTGCACCTGACGGCTCTGTTATAAAGTCGGCAGCTGTCATTGATGATATGTGGAGGCACTCGGGCCCTGCAAGAGTGTTTGAAGGGGAATCCGAAGCTATGGATGCGATACTGTCCCGGAATATAAACGAGGGGGACGTTGTTGTAATCCGCTATGAAGGGCCAAAAGGCGGACCGGGAATGCCTGAGATGCTCTCCCCGACATCAGCACTGATGGGGCTTGGCTACAAAAGTGTGGTACTTGTAACTGACGGCAGGTTTTCAGGCGGGACAAGGGGCCCGTGTGTGGGCCATGTTGCACCCGAGGCCGCTGCCGGAGGGCCGATAGGGCTTGTTGAAGAGGGGGATACCATTTCGGTTGATCTCTTTGAGAGAACAATAAATCTGGATGTGGATGAGTCTGTGCTTGC